>JAPLFV010000035.1 GCA_026390495.1 Pseudomonadota bacterium
ATTATTAAAGATAAAGATTTTTTGGATAATGAAGAAAATGAAGATATCTTAGAGGATATTGTTTTAACATTGACCTTATTTGAAGATAGGGAGATGATTGAGGAAAGACTTAAAACATATGCTCACCTCTTTGATGATAAGGTGATGAAACAGCTTAAACGTCGCCGTTATACTGGTTGGGGACGTTTGTCTCGAAAATTGATTAATGGTATTAGGGATAAGCAATCTGGCAAAACAATATTAGATTTTTTGAAATCAGATGGTTTTGCCAATCGCAATTTTATGCAGCTGATCCATGATGATAGTTTGACATTTAAAGAAGACATTCAAAAAGCACAAGTGTCTGGACAAGGCGATAGTTTACATGAACATATTGCAAATTTAGCTGGTAGCCCTGCTATTAAAAAAGGTATTTTACAGACTGTAAAAGTTGTTGATGAATTGGTCAAAGTAATGGGGCGGCATAAGCCAGAAAATATCGTTATTGAAATGGCACGTGAAAATCAGACAACTCAAAAGGGCCAGAAAAATTCGCGAGAGCGTATGAAACGAATCGAAGAAGGTATCAAAGAATTAGGAAGTCAGATTCTTAAAGAGCATCCTGTTGAAAATACTCAATTGCAAAATGAAAAGCTCTATCTCTATTATCTCCAAAATGGAAGAGACATGTATGTGGACCAAGAATTAGATATTAATCGTTTAAGTGATTATGATGTCGATGCCATTGTTCCACAAAGTTTCCTTAAAGACGATTCAATAGACAATAAGGTCTTAACGCGTTCTGATAAAAATCGTGGTAAATCGGATAACGTTCCAAGTGAAGAAGTAGTCAAAAAGATGAAAAACTATTGGAGACAACTTCTAAACGCCAAGTTAATCACTCAACGTAAGTTTGATAATTTAACGAAAGCTGAACGTGGAGGTTTGAGTGAACTTGATAAAGCTGGTTTTATCAAACGCCAATTGGTTGAAACTCGCCAAATCACTAAGCATGTGGCACAAATTTTGGATAGTCGCATGAATACTAAATACGATGAAAATGATAAACTTATTCGAGAGGTTAAAGTGATTACCTTAAAATCTAAATTAGTTTCTGACTTCCGAAAAGATTTCCAATTCTATAAAGTACGTGAGATTAACAATTACCATCATGCCCA
Source organism: Pseudomonadota bacterium (assembly GCA_026390495.1). Classification (GTDB taxonomy): domain Bacteria; phylum Bdellovibrionota_B; class Oligoflexia; order Oligoflexales; family RGVZ01; genus CAMDKS01. The sequence continues at coordinate 1,158 of JAPLFV010000035.1, forward strand.
TGATGCGTATCTAAATGCCGTCGTTGGAACTGCTTTGATTAAGAAATATCCAAAACTTGAATCGGAGTTTGTCTATGGTGATTATAAAGTTTATGATGTTCGTAAAATGATTGCTAAGTCTGAGCAAGAAATAGGCAAAGCAACCGCAAAATATTTCTTTTACTCTAATATCATGAACTTCTTCAAAACAGAAATTACACTTGCAAATGGAGAGATTCGCAAACGCCCTCTAATCGAAACTAATGGGGAAACTGGAGAAATTGTCTGGGATAAAGGGCGAGATTTTGCCACAGTGCGCAAAGTATTGTCCATGCCCCAAGTCAATATTGTCAAGAAAACAGAAGTACAGACAGGCGGATTCTCCAAGGAGTCAATTTTACCAAAAAGAAATTCGGACAAGCTTATTGCTCGTAAAAAAGACTGGGATCCAAAAAAATATGGTGGTTTTGATAGTCCAACGGTAGCTTATTCAGTCCTAGTGGTTGCTAAGGTGGAAAAAGGGAAATCGAAGAAGTTAAAATCCGTTAAAGAGTTACTAGGGATCACAATTATGGAAAGAAGTTCCTTTGAAAAAAATCCGATTGACTTTTTAGAAGCTAAAGGATATAAGGAAGTTAAAAAAGACTTAATCATTAAACTACCTAAATATAGTCTTTTTGAGTTAGAAAACGGTCGTAAACGGATGCTGGCTAGTGCCGGAGAATTACAAAAAGGAAATGAGCTGGCTCTGCCAAGCAAATATGTGAATTTTTTATATTTAGCTAGTCATTATGAAAAGTTGAAGGGTAGTCCAGAAGATAACGAACAAAAACAATTGTTTGTGGAGCAGCATAAGCATTATTTAGATGAGATTATTGAGCAAATCAGTGAATTTTCTAAGCGTGTTATTTTAGCAGATGCCAATTTAGATAAAGTTCTTAGTGCATATAACAAACATAGAGACAAACCAATACGTGAACAAGCAGAAAATATTATTCATTTATTTACGTTGACGAATCTTGGAGCTCCCGCTGCTTTTAAATATTTTGATACAACAATTGATCGTAAACGATATACGTCTACAAAAGAAGTTTTAGATGCCACTCTTATCCATCAATCCATCACTGGTCTTTATGAAACACGCATTGATTTGAGTCAGCTAGGAGGTGACTAATAGGGGCAGCAGCCATCACCATCATCACCACAGCC
>JAPLFV010000212.1 GCA_026390495.1 Pseudomonadota bacterium
AAAAAAAATTAGCTGCGTGCTATGTTGAGATTAGTCCTTTGTAAAGTCAAAAACAAACTTCAAAATTAGGAAGAGAATTTCCTGACGTTTGCCTAGATTGCTCAATCTACCTTTCTGCCCTTGATTAGAATGGCAATCGTACAAAGTCGAATGACTTTATTAGATAGACCATGCGAACATTTTATTTACGGTGGAACACGTTCAATGGTATTATGGGGCACGATCGGCAAAAATGACATCAGCTAAGGGTGATTTATTTCAGATACCCATACATCAAAAATTGAATACCTGCTTAATAATTTAATTGATTCGTTTCCGCCTGATGCGCCTCCAGCAAATTCAGTTGCAACGTCGATTTGGGAAAACGAAAATAAGTACCTTTTAAAGATGATGCAAGGAAGAGTTTGGTCGTCTGTTCCGGAAGAGGTATTAAATTTTGGCTTCGATATTGGACCATTGATAGATTGGAAAATTGATGATTTTGATTTATATCTTTATTATTTGCCATTTTTTTTGAAGTTTAGCGCGCGGAACATTGACTCTATACAACGCGATATTTTTATAAGACAAATGTGTCCAAGTGTTGGGAATCCATTGCATGTTTATATTCACCCTGACACGTTGAAGCTTTATGAGCCTAGTGAATTAATGGAATTGCGTCGTAATGAAGTTTCGCAGACGTTGCAGAAAGATGTGGATTTTTGTGGCAAACTGATTTCAAAACTTTCCGAGAAGCAAAGATCCTGCGTTGCTGAATTTTTAGATTTTTTTATTGAGACGGATGAAGCTTTTGATGATCAACGCGAACCATTTTCAAATCTATGGGCTAAATATTTGAGTCCTTAGAATGTCTAGTGCTAAATCGACATGTTAGGTCGGTGCATAAACTGGTTGAAACTGATCTCCAGTCATCGAACCAATTTCTTTAAGATTTTTCATGAAAATGCTGTCTTTTTTGCTAGCTTCTGGAAAGCTGAAAGGAACAAATCCCGTTTCGGCAATCGCGACGCGGTAAATTTTGGTGCATGCAAGAACAACATTTGATTGAAAAAAAGTCCACATTTAGGTCGCGCTGAGCAGTAAATATGGAAATGTAGGTCTCATTACTTCAAAACCTGGTCAGAAAATTGGGGCCTGGAACAATTTGCCAGGATCCACAAGGCGCTGGCGGAAACATAATTCCACTTATGCCAAAAGCAAAACCATCCTTGGAGGAATCCGTTCCCGAATGTTTGCCATTCCGCAGGTGATTCAATCGAGGATGAAGATAGAACTCAAGCTGGCCTTCTCTCTTACTGACTATAGGTCCGAAGTATACAAATGATGTATTGAAAACTGACAGACCGACGCCAACGCCAGCAACAGCAGCAACAGAAACCGGACTGCGCTTTGCCTGGCACACCAACGAATATTTGCCAAAGCTATAAATGGAAGAGCCCCATTGAACTTCAGCTCCGAGCCCCAAGTCAAGGCTGTCAGTGACGCTGCGGCTGTATTGAGTATAAAGTGCCGGCGAGAGCCCAAAGTCAATGGCGCTATTGTCTTTGCCTAGCGGCACTGCAGTGTGTTCAGTTGGATCAAGTCATTTGCTTTGTCGAATTCCTCATAGAGTTACGAGAAGTGACGTACATTGTTTTCATGCGAGCGGACTTGCAACGATGCTAACGGGCGAAATCACATGAAATTAAAGATCGTCCCAAAGGTGACAGATAGGCTTTTAAGCAATTCCTGCTGCTGGCACTTTGCTTGATTCTCCCTAAAAAATACAAATCTTAGTTTTCTGTCTAGAAATTTTCTTTGAAAAATCCAGCCATCAACTCAAAGGATCGCTTATCAGCAGGGGCATAGTAAGCATTTCCTTTGCTTTTGTCATCGCCAGCACCGGGGTTGCTAAAGGAGTGTACGGCATTGCCAAGTTTGACCAACTCCCAGTTGACGGTAGCGTCGCGCATTTCTTTTTCGAATGCGGCAAGATCTTCGCTACTAACATATGGGTCATCGGCACCATGAAGGGCTAGAACTTTGGCCTTTATGTTTTTGCCATCTGCGGGAGTTGGTGAATCAAGACCTCCGTGAAAACTTACAACGCCAACAATTGGTGCGCCACTTCTTGCCAGTTCGATGACAGTTGTTCCACCAAAGCAGTAGCCAATAGCGCCAATTTTTTTGGGGTCTACTAGTTTTGATTTTTGGAATTCTTCAAGAGCAAGGTTGACACGCTTTCGCAGCAGTGTTCGATCTTTCTTAAATTTTCCTGCGGTCTCGCCCGCTTCTTTTTGATTCTTAGGTCTGGTATCGATGCCATAGATATCAGCGACAAATGCCGCATAACCCAATGATGCTAACTGGGATGCACGTAGTTTTGTATAGTCGCTTGGACCCATCCAATCATGGACGACAATGACGCCGGGCCTTGGCCCCTTTTTGGAAGAATCGTAGACCAGAGTGCCTCCTAGTTTTGTCGTTGCATCAGAGTAGGTCACCTCTTCCATTTTGATTGATTTTGAAGGAGTTGGCCCAAACGGTTTGTTCTGAGCGATTGCGGCAATACTCTGTGACATGAACGCGACTCCTAGCACTAACTTTATGAATGTGTTTGACATGTGAGACTCCTTTTTATGATTGGTATGAAATTTGAAAAAATTCAGATAAATAAAATTTTCTTTCAGTTCGCTTGAAACGTAATGGTTACATCAACGGAGAGATCTAGTGGTTTAGCATCAATTGAAGGAACGTTCGCAGTCGAATCCTCCATGGCCCTAACGCCCATGACTGCATATGAAGTACGGTGAGTCGATGGACTATTTCTTTCAATGCTACCTTCTTGAATCGAGATGACTTTCCCCAAACTGACATTTGCTCCTTTTGCAAGCTTCGCCGCTTTGTCACGGGCATTGCGGGACGCTTCTTCGAGACAATTTTCGTACTCGGCTTTATATTTTTGTGCCGAAACAAATGTATTCAGATTGCCAATATCCTTAATGCCCAGCTTAGCGGCCGCCGCTATTGCTTCGCCTATTCGAGGAATATTGGAGGTTTCAATTTCAAGTGTGATTCGGGTGCGATACCCTTTAAAAACGCTTTTTTTATTGGTCCATTCTGTTTCGTCATGAACGGTATACCCGTTGGTGTTGAGTTGCGCGTCTTCCAACTTCAAATCCAATAGGGCTTTGCGCAACTGTTGACTTTGTTTAGTGGCGTTGTTTGTAGATTCTTCACTTTTCATAGCCAGCGCCGATGCAGTTAGAGTGACCGAGGCCCGATCTTGTGCGATTTTTTTAAGACATTTTCCTCTCGCAGTAATACCAGAGTTTTGATCACTTTCGGCACTCCCGAGTGTGGAAACCAGGCACGTGAAGGCGACGAAACAAGATTTTGAAAAATTGAATGGTTTCATTGGGCGTCCTAACTGATGAGTAAAGAGATATTCCTAGCGAATAAACTTAGAAAAAGTGTATCCTATGACATCTTAATAGCAACTAAGATTTCGTGGAGAAAATATGAGTTCAAAGCATGTCGTTATTACAGGTGGTGCAGGTTTTATTGGAAGTCACCTTTGTCAAAGATATTTAAATGAAGGTTGGTCGGTTACGGCGATAGATAATTTTCATACAGGTCAAGAGCGCAATGTCTTGCCTTTCAAGTCCAATCCCAAATTTAAGTTTATTAAACACGATATCACGATTCCTCTGCAGGAAAATATATCTTGTGATTTGATTTTGAATTTTGCCTGTCCTGCCAGTCCTGTGCACTATCAAAGTGATGCTATTTGGACCATGAAGACCAACGTCTATGGGACAATCAATATGCTTGATCTTGCGAAGAAATCTAAAGCTCGCTTTTTCCAAGCGAGTACTAGCGAAGTCTATGGAGATCCAAAGATTCATCCCCAACCAGAATCATACTGGGGAAATGTTAACTGCACTGGAATCCGCAGTTGCTATGATGAAGGAAAGCGCGCGGCAGAAACATTGTGTTTTGACTACAATCGACAGCACGGAGTGGACATTAGAGTCATCCGAATCTTCAATACCTATGGACCTCAAATGGCATTAGATGATGGAAGGGTTGTCAGTAATTTTTTGGTTCAAGCCCTCAAAGGTGAAACATTAACGATGTATGGCGATGGCAAGCAGACCCGTTCTTTTTGCTACGTAGAAGATTTAGTGAATGGCATTTATCAGTTCTCCCAACTAGAAGGGCATATTGGTCCTATCAATCTTGGTAATGATGGTGAGTTCACCATGCTAGAGCTAGCTGAGATCATTTTGAAAAAAACTGGGAGCAAAAGTAAAATGTCGTTTATGCCCTTGCCTGCTGATGATCCAAAAGTGCGAAAGCCAGATCTCACAAAAACAAAATCGGTTCTTTCGGGCTGGTCCCCAAGAATCAAGTTAGAAGAAGGGATTGAGCGATCGATTCCGTATTTTAGAGATGCGGTAGCAAGACTTTAGGAATTAGGAATTGGAACTAGTTTTTTCATTGCTTTGAGACTTATTGCATGAGCTATATTGACACCATTAAACACGAATATTTGGGACAGTTCGGGTCTCGCTCCGTCTATCGAATTCTCGAAAACGTTGCTGGTTCTCGTGATGATTTTGATTTCGGCTGCACGTCAACGGATCTTGTGATCGGCGGCGGGTCAGGTGAAGTGCCAGCGATTATTTTTTCTGATCTTGATTATTGTGTTGGGCATTTTCTTCTAGAATGGCTGCACCAGCAATTTGCTTTGAAAAGCGAAGAAGACGTTATTCGAAGGCTTAGAGTTGGCGGATTAGACCCAGAGAAGATTCGCACTCAAATCAGTGAACTGGCAGAGGCGCCGCACAAACAGAAAATAGCCTTTGCTGGATGGTCTGCTCTGGACTATTACGAGGCCGTCAAAGAATATAGCTCCTCGCCAATTGCCCATCCATACAGAAAGGACTCTGTGCCGTTTGAACATTGGTTAGCTCAGAATATTGGAGAATATGCATTTTTTGAAATGTCTCAGCACTTGAAGGCTTCCGCAGAATTGCGCCCATTGCTATCCGAATTGGTAGAGCCTTTGTTTGAAAATTTTCACAATGATTTAAATTGAGGGTGCCTATTCGGCCTATGGCTTACAGCAACTAATCTGCATAGCTCCTCGTTTCCCACCGTTCTTGTTAGTACTATATGCAATGCCGTTTACATAGAATCCGGGGTCGCACGTTTTTTCAACCAAAACATCGATTCCACCAAACCATTCTGATTGCTTACATTCCGCAGCCTTTATTTTCAATGTATCTGAAGCAGAGCAACAGGTTGGAATGACAAATCCATTTGTATCATTTGCGGACATTTTAGCGGCATAATCAATTTGCGATAGGTATGAATTGCTTTCGCAAATATGCATTTTTCCATCGGAATTCTGTGGCCCGTTTTTGCATGATTTCCTTTGAAACGCGGGTACATTTGTGGGTGGAATTTTGCAGCAATAGAGACCTGCAATACCATCATCTGCCCCAGAGGTTGAACTATATTTTACTCCAGCCATATATTCATCGGCAGAGCATGATTGGGGGCTGTTATTCATGACATGAGGATTCGTAACCTCACGCCTGAAAGGTGGCGTCCAATGGCATCCGTTCGGATCTTGAGATAATATTTGACCGTCAGAGAAAAGGAGTTCAGATTCGTCAATTGGATTGCCTTCCTGCTCAGGTGTTTGGTCCGAGTTTTCGGGTGCTTTCTTAGTCTCATTTTTTTTGCCTGAGGCATTGGAGCCGCCGAAATTAGAATCTGTGCATCCAAATGTAGTAGCCACCAGGCTCAGTGCTAAAATTGTCGACTTCATACTTTGTTCTCCTATTGCATTACGTCAGATTGCAAAATGCCTTCACATGAACCAAGAATTATCTGAGCATAAGGTCTCTTCGGCTTTATGATTGAGTGACTAAAGAATATTCTTTATAGGCGTTGTAAAACAGTATTGCTTCTAGAGGCCTTTGGATGGCCATGCCTTGAGTTTACGCTATGGATAGCTGATAATATGGGGATATTAATTACATTTCGAGAACTCAATTTTATTGCGGGAGATTCGCTTATGAAAGCAAATGGAGTTTCATCAAAGCTTATTCAGATGTCTTTGAAGCAATTATGTTTTTGTCTTGCGCTTTCAATCTTACAGGCTTCATGTTCTAAATCGGACAAAAAAGACGAAGCGTCTGGCAAGAGCTATTCATTTGATGCTGTTGCAAAAGCGACCTTGAAAATGAAGTCAACTTCATTGGCAGATTCCGATTTAGGAGCTGTTGGATCAGAAGCTACAGCTTTGGCGGGTCCGACATTGTGCAGCAGTGTCGTGTGCTTTACCCCTTCTGCCTTAACAGGGAAATATTATGGCTCAGGATTTTCGATTCAGTCTAATGGTAACGGTATGGTTGCCTATTTTGGTCAAGATGCTTGGTCAAATATAAAAGGAACGTCTTCGACTTACTCATTTGATAGCAGTGTGCCAACAACTAATTCCGGAACGCTAACTTGTTGCGGAGGTACTGGAGATTTAACGTCAGAGAATACTTACATTGAAAGTGTCATATATTTGTTTGCCTATCTCGATGCAACGTTTACAGTTTCCGGCGTGACAAGCAATACTTTGATGAATAGAGAGTTTACTGTGCGATTTGTTTTCGCTGATGATGCTATCACTGGTGGAAAGCGCGGGGATGTTTTGATGAAAGATCCTGCTGATAGCATTTTTAAGTGGATTGATACCGCTACGAGTGCTGGAGGCAATGTTGGAAATGGTACATTGACGACGACAAGGCCAACAGCTCCAGTGACCATGAACGCCTCTGTAAAGAACTGGGTGAATCCATTTGGATCTGACAAAGGCAACCAATCGATTCCAGTACTCTATGCACCGATTACACCATCATCTGGTACGGGAGTCTTTCAGGTTAACGAGACCCAGCTAAAGACCGTGGGCCGAACTTATAATTATAGTTTTGATCCATCAAATTTCATTATGTTCCCTTCTTTGCAGAAGACCGACCTCAACTCAATCTATTCCTATGTCCAATTGCTATCGAACATCCATTTGGGAGGATTGCCTCATAGCGGTCAGTCTATGGGCGTTGGAAATCCGGCGAGCACTGTATTGACGGTCACCGAACCTTAGAGCTGCTCTCAATTTTCATCCAAGTCATGTTCAGGACTCTTCACTCGCAGTAAGTCCAAAGGCTCAAGCTGCGTGTCAAATGTAACAATATAATCGTACCCTGGCTTGGAGTCTGGCATTTCTTTGCCATTCTTTGGGTTCACTATTTTTGTCACGGAAAATTTCTGAGAAATTCCTTGGGGACGGACAGACTCTAGTTCTTGGCCTGGAACGAATTTATTGCGCGCCGTAATGTGATAAACCCCTGGGCTAACAACTTCTTTAACAACACCTGCAAGCACATAATTTTCGTCAGTAATGCCATCAAGACGCTGTGCATGACGGTCAAGTTTGCCGTGGAAAAATCCTGTGGTGTAGCCTCGGTGACGATATTTATCGAGCTCTCGGATCCATTCGGGGCTTACTTCGAAAGGTCTTTTTGAAAGGATTAGGTCGGTTGCTTCGCGGTAAACTTTTGTGGTTGTTGCTCCATAGAGTACGCCGCGATTGCGGCCTTCAATTTTAAGACCTGAAACGCCAGCTTCTACAATCTTATCTAAGAAATCAATCGTGCATAGATCTTTGGAGTTGTACATAAAGTTGCCGGTCTCGTCTTCGTAGACTGGGTAGTAGACGCCTGGTCGTTTTTCCTCGACGAGCGCGTACTTCCATCGACAGCTATTAGCACACATGCCGTGGTTTGAATCTCTTTGTGTCATATAGCTACTCATCGTACATCGACCGGAATATGTCATGCACATGGCGCCGTGCACAAATACTTCAAGTTCAAGTTCAGGAACTTTGTCTTTGATCGATTTGATTTCGTCTAGTGATAGCTCGCGGGCTAAAACGACTCTTTTGGCACCCATTTGATAATATTGTTTTGCAGTCATCCAATTGGCTGTTGATGCTTGAGTCGATACATGAATGGGAAGATTTGAGTATTCTTTTACCAATCCCATAACTCCGATGTCGGCTGCAATAACGGCGTCGACACCGATTTCTTCTAGATACTTCACAAAATTTGGAAGACCCTTTACATCGCGGTTGTGGGCGATGATATTGAGTGTGACGTAAACACGCTTATTCAATGCATGTGCAAAATCTACAGCTTCTTTGAGTCCGTCCATTGAAAAATTGCTTGAACCAGCACGAAGATTAAATGCCTTACCACCCAGGTAAACAGCGTCTGCGCCGAACTGAAGTACGGTTTTTAGTTTTTCAAGATTTCCTGCAGGAGATAGGAGTTCCACGGAATGGGTGCTTGCCATGATTATTTCCTTTAAGATCCGATTCATGCACATTCGACAATGAGGCTGTGTGTAGCATTTGGATAGGATTTCGTCAGCAAGTGATTGAAAAAGGGCTCCCACGCAGGCATTTGCCCAGCAAGTCTGTTTTAACAGACTTCGGTTCTATTGAAGAGTCTTGAATATCTACAATTTTTATAAAATATTCCAGCAATTTTGAATTGTTACAAATAAGCCTAAGTTTGCTCACTTCCTGTCCGAAGATGATTTTACGCCTATCTTTGGTTGGCTGGCAAATTGGTTCTTTAAAGGGGGAGTTTGGATATGAATCATCTATCTCTAAATCAGATGTTAAAGGCATTCACTCCCTGGATATGTTTTGGAGCTTGCTTCGCACTTGTTTTGGGTTGTGATGGTAAAGACGGTTCTAAACGAGAAAAAACTGATAGCAAAACTAGCAAATCAGATACCGCATCGGGATTCACGCCGAAAGATAACGACGCCGCAGTTCCAGCTGAAAGCGTGAGTGGCGCGTATCTTACCGTTGAATGCGTGATAACAAATAAAAATGATCCATCGGCGAAAGACACAAATGCAGCTTGTAAAATTATGGATAATCGCCGTGGAAAATATACAGGTCAAATTGAAGGCGCGCAGTTAAAAATGGAACGAGTCAGCAGTACCTCAGCAGTTCCTGGATCAGCAACATTTTTGCCTGCTAATTCTGAATATTCATTCATGGCAATATTTGCGGGAGTTTCCCCAGGTGATGCACTTGGGGTTGAACTAAAAGCCAAATTTGACGGAGTGTTTGCTGTCCTTTACGATTTGCTTGACGAGTATAGTACTAAAAACACAGTGCCGAAGGACTACTACGTCTCCAGCACAGCGTCTCCAGAGAACAGTCAATGTACAAAGGAATTGCCGTGTAAATCCATTAATAGGGCTATGCGTCTTTTACCAGATACAATTGGGCCGTTGATTACAATTCATGTCGAGGAAGGAAACTACCCGGAAACTTTAGCGATAGCTGGAAAAGAATTTGATCCATCATTTAGGGTTACGCAATCGACGTCATTGAAAATTATAGGAGAAAAGGCTCCAAATTCCACGACTTCGGATATACCGCGCTTTAAGCTTCAAGGCCCGCCAAAGGAAACTTTCATGGGCGCCGTTCCACCGCCGATGTTGAATATTAGCTTTATTGAATCACCAGGATTGTTGATCGAAAACTTAGACGTAGAATCCTGCTATAATTTTGCAATACATGTATTGAAAGCCGAAGCGGCATTTAAATCAACTCAAGTTTCTGGATGTCATTACCCATTCATAGGAGATAACAAAGAGATCATAGTAGATAACAAAGAGAAAAAAGAGGACCAAGAGCCGAAAAACATGCGATTTGAGGCATTGTCATTGAAGGAAGCAAATGTTGAGCTTAAAGGTGAATTGTTCAAAATAGTTGATTTTGACACCAGTTTGATGACTGCCTCGCTAGGCATTTTTTTATCGAAAGATTCAACATTGAATTCTAATTCTGATTTGATTATTGAGCCAAAATTACACTATGGAATCTATCTAGCTGGTGAATCTAGTATGACTATAAATCCAAATTTGGAAATCGGGCCGGAAAGACTTTTAAATGTAAAGATTTTGCAAAGCAGTGAGATTGCAGTTTATGTGGGTAATTCCAGTAAGTTGATGGATCGTTCCACTAGACCGACTAGACAAAAATTTCGAAGTATATTTGATTTTGGCACTGTTGGCGTTGGGTTTTTTGTCACAGGTTCTTCCACAGTTAGTCTAATCACTTCTGACGTTTTGATTGGAACGTGCTCCAGCATTTGCCTAAATGCAACCGATAAGGGAACGATTTCATTTGGGCAGGGAAGGGTGTTGCCGGCCAAATTGGAAGACAGAGGCCCTAACGACATTCAACAAGCTGTTTTGTTAAATTACCTACCGTCTGTTTCACCCTCGTCCGGGAGAATTCTAAATGCCGAGTCAGAATCTTCCATCACTCTTCGCTCAACTATTGAATACTTGACCATTTGCAATTCGTCGCATCAAAGTGCATTTCGGGCAGGCGAAAAATCGACTATAAGGATTGCCGCGCAAAGGCATGTACTGTCTAAAATTGAAGAAAAATGTTCATCACCACTTGCGGGAAAGGTTGATTTTGGGCTTGTAGGTGACAAGTTCTTGGCAGTCGATTTCATAAATGCATCTAAGTCAGAATCAATTCTAAAAGAATGTAGTGACGGCGAACTGATTCTTGATTGCAGAAATAGAGCCATCGGGCCTTAAATCTAGAATAATGTTTCTAATGAGCAGAATTGACTAATCGCAATAGTTCAAAAAACTCCAATCTTTGACTGTCGTTTATGTCTACGTACTGCACGCCGTGGATAAATCCTTGATCATGAGGCCTGCTCCATCGCACTACTGCGCGAAAATTGCTTAGCCTTAGGGACCTTATTTTCTGTTCGAGGACCTCATCATGGGAGGATAACTCAACCGAAAAATGCAATCCTCTAGCCAACAATTCATTGAGGCCGATACAGCATCCAGCTCTTGAAAAATCAACTAAATGAGTTTTGCCAAACGAGGATTTAAACTCAATGGGTCCTTCCTTGCTTACTGGCCACCTTTCCTCACTTCGATTCAACCCTAGCCTCTCTCTAAATGCTTTGTTGGCAGTTTGTTTCTGAGCTTCCATATCCGAAAGAGGGTCAATTTCAATGCACTCAAGTAGAGCGGTTTGATTCTTAACATTAATTTTGCATCGGTTGACACCTGCAGAATTGATGTTGAAGCGGTTTGATAGATCAAAGGTCGTCAATGAAACGAGAATAGAATGATGATTGCATGCGGCTTCCAGGCGTTGAGCTAAATTTACTCCATTGCCGATAAGCGTAAAATCCATGCGATCTTGATTGCCAAGATCGCCAATGAATGCAGCTGTCGTGTTGAGTCCGATTCGAAATGGCCAGATAGGGTTTTGAGAGTCTTTTTGGTTGATGCATCTAACGACGTTCTCTCTTTGAATCTCAATGGCGCAAGCAATTGCGGCATCAACGTGTTTTTCGTCGACGCGACCATCGTAGCTATAGCCGAAAAAACACAGGAGGCCGTCACCAAGGGATCGATCGACAGTCCCCCCATGTTTGTGAACAAGCATTGTGATGTGCCCCATGATTTCTTTTAGGAAGTTAAAAACCTCCTCGGGAGTCCGCATTTGCGATGTTGAGGAAAAATTGGATATGTCTAGAAACATAACCGTTACAACCCTTTCGCATGGCTTACCAACTATATGGCTGTTTCCGGCCAGTAACTCTTTCAACTTGTTGGAGGGCAAAAGCCCTGTAAGGGCAGATTTTAGCCTGCGAGTTTCCTTTCGAAGTTCCACGGAGCGAATGGCATGAATTGACAGCGCGTTACACGTCATTGCCATGCATGGGTAAATCCATGGCAAGACCCATCCGAAGTAGGCAAACGCTCCAAGGGCTCCTAGAATATAAATTAACTGAAAAGCGAGAAAGGCCACCCAAAATGATAGTGGCTCTGCAATTAGCGCAATTGCAATCCCTGACAGTGAGGCAAAGACGACCGTTAAATTTGAATCAAATTTGGGTTTCAGCCATTCGTCTTTCAGCATACTATTGATGATGCTGACATGTATGAAGCCGCCAGGAATCCTCCCCATGGGGGTTTCAATCAAATCGATATTGCCGGTATACATAAGCGGCAATAAAATGACTATATCACCTTCATTGATATCTGTTATTGGCGTCGACGCCCTCGCTCGAGCCATGAGGGATCTCATTGAACTTGCATTGCTGTAGTACTTCTTCACTGAGGTAAAATTGATGGGAAGCATGCCGGAGTTATCAACTGGTAGAACTTCACCATTAATCCTTGATCCCCGTGCGTCCATGGTTAGATTGTCTGACGTCAGTAGAGAAGCGTGCGGGATCGCGCGATTTTGAGACACGCGAACCCACGGATAAACCCTACCAAGACCAGGATATAGGATTTGACCGATGGCAGGTGCGGCTTCGGCTATTTCAGGTAAAGGTCCGTATGCATTTTTATTTACAATAGAAAGCCAATTGAGAGCGTCGCTATTTTCCAATTGCTGTGCATCAAGGCTGTATTCTGGCCTCTCTAAATCAAGGAGTGGGCGTTGGGGGAGCACTGCGCTTTGCAAAAAACAGCTTAAAATGGTGTTTTTTTGCGTCTTTAACTCGTTTACAAATTTTGGAAGATCTCTCTCTTCTGAGGGAGAGATATAGCCAAAAATTTTATCGATTAGGATAGCTCGCGGCTTTCGGTCGCCGATTGCCTTTAACATGAGGGTCCAGTCACCAAGAGAGATCTCAGCGGATTTAAATGCTGCTATCGATAAGTCGTCATAAGCAAATATTTTAATTTTGCGGTCGAGGGTTGGAGACTTACCCAATTGATCTCGACTGTAAAACTCTAGGCGTTGCGCAAATTGATATTCGATGTATTTGGATAAGTCTGTTCTTTGAAATATTAAAAACAGAGCGAGCCAAAAAAAACTAATGATACCGAGGCGCATCCGGTTTTTAAGAGCAAAACGAGCGTAGTTGGACTCCCTGAATCTATTTACATTTTGTTTCAAGTAATTGATAAGGCTTCTCGCGTATTCTTGATACAGGTTTAGTTTCGGCTAGGTCTACTCTTGCAGATCTATCTAGGCTTGTGAACGAAAACCCGATCTTTGCCATTTTCGTCAGTGAATGACCAAAAGATGGCATTCGACACTCGTTTTTCGCACTTTCCAGCAATATGGCTAAGTAAGAAAGACTCGATTCGGCCAGGCCCTGTTGGAATTGGATTGTCCTTCTCATCGCGTTTAGGCTTTGAGTCATCACGATTGATCACCATTCCTCCAAAGCTACCAACTATTGGCTGGGAGCAATCTTGGGTATCAAATTGAGGCTGTTCTAAAAACATAAATTTATACGCGGACTCTGGCATAGCCAGTCTTGCTGTGGTGCAGTCACCACCCATTTTGGGAGAAAGTTCTGCAACGATAGCAGAGGAGAGCTCACTCTTTGCAATTCTAAGCTCATGGTAAATATTGCAAGGTCCGGATGGTTGAATATTCGCGGATTCTTCTCCAGCGGACTCTTCGAACGTCGCGTAAGTGCCAAGCAATACATTTGAAGCTTCATCGACATTTTTTGCGTCTTTGCTTCTACTTTCTAGATCACTCGAAGTTTCTTGAGTCGTCTTACATCCGACTAAAAGTGTCATTAAAAGAATATAGATGGAATTCATGGGGTCTCCTATCGAAGCGTTGCTGAGGCTTCCGATTTAAAATTGCATCGAGCTCAATTGTACGACACGTTACTCCATAAGTGAAGGCGTGACGTCAATGGGCTTTGGAGGCGCAATCGCCTTTACAGAGATAATCACATCAAATTGGCACATACCTACTAGATTTGAAATGGCTGGTGATGATGTCGACATTGTGCTTTGCTGATTTAAAGGGATGATCATAGAAATTTTGGACGGTTGGCATTCGTAGTTGTTCGGATTTATCAGGGTATCTACGTGAACGTTTCCATCAACAATATTAAATTTTCCATTCCAAAACAGCGAGTCATCACTTGAAAGGTCCCACCAGTGGTTACCTGAATAGAGTTTTCGTACTCTCTTTGACTCAATCTTATGGTTCAAACCTCGTGATGTAATCTGTGCCGTAATTTCTATATCTGGGTTCAAATTTGTTTCAGTATTAGAAAGCTCGTCGTTATCTTCTAGCAGAAAGTAAGCTTCCTCATCGAGTTCTTCCAGGGAGCTTTGATAAATCGACCCTCTTGTTTCAAACTGAGGCGCACCAATAAATGTATCGTTTCGATCGGCAAGAAACAAATGGCCCTTGTTCTTTGATTTTAAATCAAGCGTTTTCGTCAGTGCGATTCCAATTTGATTGACAATATTTTGAGTGCCATCGTCATAGACAAAAGATACTTTGCCATCCAAATCGATGCGAAATGTTTTTGCCGCAGAATGAGCTTCGTTTCTTACCGGTTCATTCAAATTTATGAACTCACCTTCTGCAGACAATAGCTTCAGACTGGTTCCCCGGTATACAATAAACCCTTCCGGATCACGATCAAATTTGCCGTGACGCGTCATCCACATGTTCTTAGAGTCATCTGAAAGTGCAAAAAAACCAACTCCATTGATTGCTAAATCAAGTCCGCGGTAAGTCGCTCGAAGTCCATGTTGCACCCAAGAATGACGCAGGTCCCCAAGAAGCGCGGCACTTGGTGTTACCGCGTTTGACAAGCCGCTAAGGACCAATGCCGATGTCAAAAATATTCTCTTCATTGTAAACTCCAATTTTACTTTTTTAAGCTTAGTGAGCGATTCACGGTTTTCAAAGGCTTAAGACCTGTGTCAGTCGACAGGCGCTTTTATATTATATTGCTGATTTGAATGCTGGTCGATATGCCGAGAAAATATGATTTGAGACCTAGCTCGATCTCAGGTGATTTGAGATATGGTTAATTCCTAAAAAAGTCCCTAAACACCAAAGAAATGAGTCGAGCAAATGCCGTTAGATAGAAGTTTTGGTTATTTCCTTTTATAGAATCGAACCCAATCCACTAAGACTACATCTAGTGTTCCTTCTTCATTTGGGCCTAACGGTGAAGTGTCGACGGCCTTATCTAGGTAATTATTGGATGCATCTACATCGTCAGCTAGAAATCCGGTCGTGGTCAAATAGATGTTTTGATCATTTACTGGAGTAGGCACGTTGTTCTTTTTCACGATCTGGACCGTTTTAGTGCGTTTGCCGTCAAAATAATAATGCATGGCGTCAGGAGTTATTTCGGCTCCCCAAATGTGGAAACTTCCTGGCAAATTTATCGTGGTGTCAACATTTGCTTGAGCCGCTGTTGGTAATGCGACGATGTGGGTATTATTCGGAGCAACCTTCCAGTAGTGAAGGTTGTTTGTGAATATTTTTTTGTAGAATGAGGTGTGTTCCATAAAATCGATTTCCATATCATATCCTATGTCGGCCAATGGAGCATCTAATGGGCTGTATTTAGTAAAAAATGACGAATGCCATCCAGTTCTTGTCGGAAGCCGCATTTTTGCTTCATAGTAGCCATATTTCATTCGATCTCTCGAAAGAATTCCTCCAGCGGAAAAATCTGACACAACTTTGGTAGGCTTTGGCAGATATTCTGTGATTTCTCCTTTTTCCTTTTTAAGGCTCATGACCAGGTTGCCTTGAGATAGTGAAATATTTTGTTTTTTATAGGCAGTAATGACTCGATTTGTATTGCGACCATTCGGGCGATATGCCCATTTAGTTTCATCCAGGGCATCACCATTGAATTCGTCTGACCACGCGACCCGATAGCTATCAAACAGCCCTTCAGCATTGACTGGGACTATTGGTTTGACGCAGTTCACGGGCATAGGAAGCACTTTTGGAGCGTTGTCAATCCATCGCATGAGTGGAACCTTTACAGTTGGAGCTTCCAGGTTGATTCCGACCGCAAATAGATCAACACTTTTGCCTTCCATTGCCGTTAATGGAGTCGATATCGAGAAAGAGAAGCCCTTCTTTTGGGGTAGTATGCTAATGGATTGATTGGCCCGCCCTTCGGCAATTTTTATTCCACCATTATTGGGGAGCGCATTCTTGTAAATTTCAATTTGCACAGTTGATGTACTTGTTTCACTGAGTTGCGCCCAACCCTGAAGAACGTCGCAATCTGCGAACTTCCAGTATCCATAGGGTTTTTTTGCAGGAGCACCAGTGAGATCTAATTCTGTCTCCAATGAATCTTCTTTTTGAGAATCATTAACTTGGGTAAATTCACCTTCGTCAATTGAGCAACTTGCAATCAAAGATATGAGGACAATAAATTTGTATGTATTGAATTCTATTTTAAACATCTTAAATAGCTCCCTATATATCATCTAAAAGGTCACTTGCAGTTTGCTATGGTCATCTAAAGCTAAAATCGGAATAAACTAAAGGTGCTTTAGAAAATCTTGTATTTTTAGTTTGAATACATCACTTTTTTGTTTAATTATTGTTAGTTAGACTTTTTAGTCCATACATGTTCGCATATTGAAATGTGGACATGTAACGGCGTTAGTAGTCATTAAATGCAGATTTTTCCTAAGGTTGATTGTTTCATGCATTGTGACGACAACTGGTTTGTTTTCGCAGATATTTTCACTAGGAGTTACGGATCAAGAATCAAATTATCTCAACGTTACGATGTTTAACTTTCACATTTGGACTAACTATAGCGTCTAGTGCTTCTTTCGCAGCGTCCTTGTATCTTTTATCCAGCGATGTCCAACACAATGGAGACTTCGTGGCGCGCCTTGAAGGAATTGCTGACCCGAAACTTCAATGGATGAACGATCGAAATGCTCGCTTAGACTTTGAGAATGACGCTATTAAATTTTCTCTCAATATGAGCTTGGCAACGGCCAAAGACATCCACGGCGCACGACTGCTGCTCGGGGTCGGCAACGGCATCGATTTTTCTACTATAGATGGTTGGAAAGTAACAATGCTGCCCCAAACCTGGGCTGCCTTAGTTCAGAAAAATGCAGATGGATTTCTTGTTGCAATACCTGAGCCCTTCCCTATTCGACGTGGAAAGGTGCCTCTGGACGTAAAGCTTGCAGACGGTCTGCCATCGTGCAAGTTGAAAGAAGAAAACAAAACGGAAGATAATAGAGGCATTCTTATACCCGATACCAGTGCATGGTGCCCAAATCAAAGTATAATCGAATCTACGGTAAGAAGTTTGTGTAAAGAAAAGAAATTTGAATATGAATCAAAACGCGTTTATATGAAGCCGGACATAAAGAGCCCATCTTTTGATCCAAATAAAGGTTCCATTGAAACCTGCGCAATTGCGGAAGCTAAAGGAAACTTTGTTGAGATAATCGCCTA
>JAPLFV010000292.1 GCA_026390495.1 Pseudomonadota bacterium
GTATATTGATCAAGGGCTGTGGTGAGTTTTACATATGCCTCAATAATTGCCTCTTTAGGTTGCAGGCAGAGATCATTTGACTAATTTACCTTCAGAAGGAGTCTAAAGTGAATCGAAGGAATCTACTAAAGTCACTCGGTGCGGGAGCAATTGGTTACTTTACATTCAAACCAGGGAAACTTTTTGCTTTAGGCTCAACGTTGCTAGATGGCAATAATGATGAATTTTTTCTCATCAGTAGCGCTCCGGAACTTGAAACACAACAGTTCCACCGCGATATTTCTTTGGAGTTAAATCGCAGATTTTCTCATTCTTCAATTGGGATAACGATTATTGACCGGACTCGAGATAGCGGTGCGCTTCAAAATTTAAAGAAGCGCGTTCAATTCGATGAAAATACACTTCCAGATTTGATCGTTTTAAGAATTCCTTCTGCAAATAAAACACCAATAACAGACCTTGAGACTGAGATAGAGTATTGGACTCAAGACTGGCTCAGCTACAAATACAGAAAAGATTACGTAGATACCTGCTATCCTGTTTCAGATGGTTGGTGGTCCGTTGAAGGGGATTTTAAACCCACGATCAAGAAAGTTCGCAAACACCTGTTCGAATCTCCAAACCATACGGGCGGCCATTTCGAACTCGACTATCTTATGCTACTGACGTTTGAAGAGCTTCAATCTTTGCATTCTGATCATCATAGAGAAATGATCGATCAAGGTCACGTGGCCTGGGAGCAAGTCAATCACGAATGTCCTCGAAATTGAGTTTGATCAGGATGCTTAAGGAACTTTCCCGTGAAATTTCCCATTTCTGAATAAATTCAATTTGGCGATTTTAATTGTCTACGTGAAAAATATTTCGCGTCATCACAGCTTCAAACAACCGACGCGCTTTGCGATTTTCCACAAATTCCATTTTTTTAGTTCGTTTGCCTGTTCTTTGGAATCATCTTGTTCCATGTGAAGCCCATTCTGAAGTTATTCGGAATATTCCTATTTCAAATAGAAACCTCGGCTACAATCACACTTGCAGCAATCCGATTGTGATCCAATAAGTTTCCGAAGTTAAATTTCTAAGGTTGAACCAGCCCGTATATATATGATAAGCCATTCATATAGATTCATTTATCAATAAATTGCCTTTTACCTGCGTCCATTTAGCGAACAGAAATAAAATGCAATGTCATGATTTTAAATGATAAAACAAGTTAAAAACTGCAGGAGATGAAATGAAGGTATCGAGATCTCAAGTGCGAGAATTTTTGATGATATTAAGATCGATTTTATTGCTAACCCCAGCATTTATGGGTAGCGCAGCTTTTTCAGATGTTCAATATTACCGGTGGACTGGAGCTGAAGATCAAGATGCAAGCCTTGAGCATGTCTTGTCTGTTTTGAGCCAAAAGTCAGCTCACAAGTTTACTACTGATGATTTTAGACTGAATGAAAATCGCGACCTAGCCTATACTCACTTCTCTCATTATCCACAACATGTCGGCGGAGTTGACGTTGAGTCAGCGAGCCTGAGAATTTGGTCAGACCGAGAAACGGGATCTCTGATTCAAGTGGAAGCATTTGTATCAGCACCTAAAGAGGCTCAAAATAATCTGCTTTCTTTTAATAAAGCCGCCGCTCGATTGGGCAGGAGTGCAGGAACTGGCGCCAATCTGGATCAAATAATTCCGCTGACAGAAAATGAAGCGATTCAGATTGCCTTGGTTGGTACAACCCAAAAGTCTGACATGTCCATTGACAAAAAATCGGTTCAATATGTGCTTCGCGGGGCCAAAGTTATCGCCATCGTCCGCATGAAAGCAGCACGTGGAGAGCACAAAGTTGAAATTGAAACTCTGTCAAAGAAAGTTGTGAGCTCGGTATACACTCCGCATCCGACAGGAGAGCTCGCTCCACTTGAAGTTGACATGTACCCTTATTATGAAGAGTTTGAAGGTCAAATCCTACCCCGGGAACGTGTCCAATTGACCGATTTGGTCGATACCGTCGCTTATTCCACTCAAGATCCATTTTCTCCTATTCGTGATATGAGGTACATCTATTCTAAAATGAATGACCAATTGGCAGCAACGCCAGATGGTCGTGCACGTGGCTTTTGGAGCATGCACGGACTCTTAAACCGCATTAAAACACTTTCCAGTGCCGTTGGAGTCTACCCGAACAGTACGGCTCAAAATGGTTTACAGCTCGCTGGTAAATACTGCCAAGTGATGATCCATCCTCAGGCAATGGCACAATTTCAAAATCTTCCATTTACACCTAAATATTCAGCAAATGCGGCGTTTGATTGGGTGGACATGACTAATGCAGAAGGCGTTGAAGATTACGAGATTAAAGTCATGTCCAGTTTTTACGGAAAGCCGCTAATGACTGCGGAGGATGCGTTAACGCGACCAGCCACTCGTCATCCATTCCACGACGCTCGTCAGTATTTGGTCGAAGGCTTTGATGAAATGCAGGTCTATTATTCTGTGAATAGTTTCTTTAAGACCCTCCATTCCGCTGGATTTGTAGATCCCGAATTATCGACTCGCCCATTTACCGCTTATCTATTTAACCCAGACATTGAGATGCGAGACAACGCGTTCTACACAAACGACACAATTAATTTCACAACCTATTCCGCCAAAGAAGGCAATATGGCCCGTGATAGTCTCACCATTTGGCACGAGCTAGGTCATGGCTTAATGGACAGACTGATGGATGATGGAACGGGCCAATGGCTGCATCTTGCAGATACAGGAGGCCTCAGCGAAGGAATGGCAGATTTTGTTGCCGACTTGATCTTATATGGCACAAAGCAAGGCACGGAGTTTCCTGGTCGCAACAAACAGCGAATCATCAATCGCACTGGATTTCTTCTGACCAATGAAGTCCATGACGACGGTGAAGCCTACGGTGGTGTCATGCACGACATCTTAGCAGATGCTTTTGACACAATGGGTGCACAAGTCATTCGAAAAATGACAGATTTGACCATGGAAGCGATGCGTCTAACTCGATTTCATCCAAAATTAACAGCAGCCGATTTTTTTGATCATATGGAATTTGCAGACAGCCTCGGTCGAAAAGGACTACGTGAACCAGGCGAGTTTGGCCCCCTTATTCGCAAGGCGCTTGCCAGCCGTAATTTTGAAAAAAATATGGCTGATGCTGCAAATTTTTCTATCAAATATTTAGGCCAAGAGGTCTCCAAAGGAGCTCTCGGTGCAAGGGGACGAGAGGTACCTGTAACGTTGCCCGAGAACGGTATTTCTCAGTTTAGAATTGAAATGGCAGTTAACAATGGACAAGGTTTTAAGTGGACGTTCCCTGTCACTGTCAAAGCCTTCAAAGCTAACCGGGGTGCATTGCAGGGTGCTATTCATTGGACGGGGGAAGGAGATCAAGCCACAGAGGTTGAAACTGTTGTTCTTGAAAATGAAAGCCAAGTCAAATCAATCAATTTGGAAGCAAGTGGAAAATGTGATGCCATCAATCGCCCTGATGGAAGCTGTTCCGATTACGTCTACTTTTTACTATTTAACGGTCAAGACACCAGTGGATTTCCAACAGCGAAAAAAAGATTTTATGTAAAGGTTAAACCGACTCCTGGTTGATTTGTACTGCATCGCGTGATTGGCCATGTAAACGAATGACCTAGACTCATTTCAAACTTAAAACAAAAAACAGCAAACTTCGTAAAAGCTTGCTGTTTTTTTATATTCGAAAAATCACTGTGTGAATTCAATTTTTTGAACACTCTTTTTAACCACACTTTTTGCTGTAATCCATCCAGTAGTTCCACGGTACGTGACCCAAAAATATCTTTTATCGTCGCTGATTGCCTTTACAACGAGCCAAGCACTCGTTGGCACTTTTCCTAAGGTATTGGCTTGCACTCTGATATCTGTATCTTCCAAGGCTTCAACGACAGTTCCAATCAATATATCTTTCGAATTATTTGACGATTGTGACGAATCGCTACTTTGAAGCAATAGCTTAACATCAATGTCTCCCTCGTTACCGGCCCTATAAAATCGAAGTTTGACAACACCGCCTTTCGTATAGCTCAATGGCTCGTCAATATCTTTCAGCCGATTAATAAGAGTACCATTTACGGACACTAACTGGTCTCCAAGTTCAACTTGAGGAGAGAGCTTGGTCTTAATCCCTTCATCGATTGCGCCGACTCGAACAAAAATTTCCTCTAAGATGCGAGGGTACTTATTCATGTCACGGAGAGAATAAACATCTTTTTGTTTGGAGGTCATGGCCTCCTCGAAGATAATCCCAATATCTTTTAGTTGATAAACATTCTCTCCTTTGGCGTTGACTTCGGGATAATTGCCGCCAACGTCCTTGGATTTGAGTTTTGAGCAGGCTTGAGCATTTGCTTTGGCGTGAATTCTGCAGAAGGCGAACTGAATTCCCTCCACATCCGTGGGAAAAAGCTCATCGTTACCATAAGTCGGCCCATAATGCATCACTGAGGCAGGATTGTTGTCGCTTGAACGCTTGTTGTATGAATCATCAAGACCTAACACATGGCCCATTTCATGCAACACTATACCGAATTTAACATTGACTCCAAGATACATCCATACTTTCCCAGGAAGATGTGGATTCACCCACGCAGCAGCGCCAATGATATCATCGTTTACAAGATTGTTTTTCACACCAACCGCAGGATCAACGATCACACTTAAATCGGCAATCTTTTGATTGGCATTGATTTCTGTTTTTGTCACACACCCATTTGACTCATCCAAAAAATCAATTTTCCGTATGACACTCTTACCAGAAAATTCAGCTACGGGAGCGATCCATTTGCGAATTGCAGATTCCAGTGAGGTTTTAATGTCACTCATCGTTTGGGTTGTGTATTTTGGAAGTTCTATAGTTTTTTTACGTTCCACAATCGCACGCGATTGCACTGGGGCCACTTTAGCAGTTGCTCCACTGGTCACTTTCTCTCCAAAATCATTTCTCTCTACTTTCAGTATGCAGACTCGAACAACCTCCTGATGAATGACATGCATCAGTCCAAACAGGCTAGGAACCTCCCAAAGATCCGATTTCTCCTTTGACAATTGCCGACGTTTGCAACTAGTTAGGGAAGACGCAATAGCCACAGCAATGATGAAGCCCCAAAATGGCATCTTTATCCACATGATCGAACTCCTACTGCCTGGATGCCCGAATCAAATCGTTTCATAAAAATATCTCAATTTGGGACAATAAAAACTATGCCCGTTTTAAAAAACAACTTTGTTCGTGATTCTTGCCTCGATTATACCAAGTTCTTGACTGACTTACCAACCAGCCCTTGCAGTTTTAACGCAATGATTTAACCTATAGGTCTCGCCTTTCAATTTTCTATAGGAGAGCGTCCATGGCCGAACTTTTTAAAATTGCCAGCTCCTACTCACCGCAAGGCGATCAACCTAAAGCAATTGAATCTATCGTCAAGCGAATCAACGAGGGCCAACCCCACACCACATTGCTTGGAGTAACCGGTTCGGGCAAAACCTTCACGATCGCAAACGTAATCCAAAACATACAAAGACCTGCTTTGGTCATGGCACCAAACAAAACTTTGGCCGCTCAATTATTTTCTGAGCTCAAAGAGTTTTTTCCGACAAATGCCGTCGAGTACTTCATTTCGTACTATGATTATTTTCAGCCTGAGGCTTACGTACCTAGCACGGATACCTATATTGCCAAAGACAGTGCAATCAACGACGATATTGATCGCATGCGTCATGCCGCAACTATGTCTCTTTTTGAACGCAGAGACACGATCATTGTCGCTAGTGTGAGCTGCATCTACGGCCTCGGATCACCGGAGACCTATAGCAAAATGGTATTACCAATCGCAAAAGGCGAGACCATTTCAAGAGATCGCTTTTTAAGAAAATTAGTTGATATTCAGTATGGTCGCAATGACGCAAACTTTACCAGAGGTCACTTTAGAGTTCGAGGCGACGTCATCGATATTTTCCCATCTCATCAGCGCGATGAAATCGTGCGAGTCGAATTTTTCGGAGATGAAATTGAAGATATCTTGATTGTGGATGCACTAAAAGGTGATACCATTCGCAAGGTCGACCAACTTAGTCTTTATCCTTCAAGCCACTATGTGACTGATCGAACAGACATGAAAGTCATCGTCAAAGAAATCCTACAAGATCTCGGCGTGCGCCTTCGCGAACTTCGCTCCATCGGCAAAATGGTCGAGTATCAACGCTTAGAACAAAGAACGATGCACGACATTGAGCTGTTGGAGCACCTGGGATTTTGCCCTGGAATCGAAAATTACAGTCGGTACTTGAGTGGTTCAAAAGCCGGTGATCCACCTCCCACCCTTCTGGACTATTTCCCAAAAGACTTTGTCACTTTTATTGACGAGAGCCACATTACCGTTCCTCAAATTGGCGGCATGTTCAAAGGAGATAGAGCTCGAAAAAAGACTTTGGTCGATTTTGGTTTTCGGCTTCCAAGTGCTTTGGATAACAGGCCGCTAAACTTCGATGAGTTTACCGCGCGAACAGGGCAGAGAGTTTATGTTTCTGCAACGCCAGGAAATTATGAGCTTCAAGTATGTAACAATGAATTTGCCGAACAGATTATTCGTCCCACCGGTCTTATCGACCCAAAGATTGAGATTAGACCTATTCATGGACAAGTAGATCAACTTTACGGCGAGATCAATAAATCGCTCGCTAAGAAGGCTAGAGTGCTCGTGACTACTTTAACCAAAAAAATGGCCGAGGATTTAGCCGAACATTACCAGCAAATGGGATTGAAAGTAAGATATCTTCATTCAGACATTGATAGCTTGGAGCGTCTAGACATATTGAGAGACCTGCGAAAAGGTGTGTTTGATGTATTGATCGGCATCAATTTGCTTAGGGAAGGTCTAGATCTGCCAGAGGTGAATCTTGTGGCGGTCATGGACGCTGATAAAGAAGGCTTTTTGCGAAGTGCCAGATCCCTGATTCAGATCGTTGGCAGGGCTGCCAGAAACTCAGAAGGTCGCGTTATATTTTTTGCAGATAAAATTACCGACTCCATGCGCCAATGCCTCGATGAAACCGAAAGACGACGAAGTATTCAAGTTGAATACAACCTCAAACACAACATTACCCCTCAAACAATCATTAAGTCACTGCCTAAAGATTTGCGAAGAATATACGGGATCACATCGGATGCGGACGAAGAAGAATCAGCTAAATTGCAAGCGGCGATGGACATGCTTGAAAAGCACGATTTAGCCACTCTCGAAAAGACCATTCGCGACAAATCACGACTTATGCAAAAATACGCTGGCGAGTTGGAATTTGAAAAGGCCGCTGAGGTTCGAGACGACATCAATCGACTGAAAATGCTTTTGATGAATACCGCCAATAATGACGACTCATCAAGCGGAGATTGAAGGTGCTTTTGTGATCGAGGTATTACCGCAATGGGTAAACTTATGTGGTTAACTTTAAAATTTTGGCCGACGGTTCCGGATTCCAAGATCACTTGCTAAGGCTACATAGACGTTCATGTCATGCCACTTACGTTCAAAAAAGACCGCCTCTTTTCGAATGCATTCAAATCGATAACCTGCCTTAATTGCAAGATCAATTGATGGTCCATTTAATGGCTGAATCTCGGCTTCAATGCGATTGAATTGCATTTTATTTATTCCGAATGCCGTTGCGGCTTTCAGAAGCTCCAATCCATACCCATTTCTCCAACGATGATTACAAATAAAATAACTTATCCGAGTACTTTGAATATTTCGACGAATTGGTAAAGCAAAGTGCAACTCACCCAAGTAATCCCCAGATTTTCGATCAAAGACTCCAAGAAAAACGCCCAGCCCAGATTTTGTCATTCTTCCACGTCGCAAAAGCATAGACCGAAAAAATGAGCGAGACCTATCTGGGGCCTTTACTGGACCATCATCAAATTCATTTTGAGCCGGGAGCATTGAATCCTGCGCAATCTTCCATTGATCATAATCTTTGGCAGTCATATCTCGAATACAAAGACGTTTTGATTGAAAATCTGTGCCCAAATCGGGCTCCAAATTTAAACATGCTCATTTGAAAAAATTTACTAAATGACCCACACAAAGAATTCCACAAGTACTTTAAGTCACAGCTCCGTGCCTCAGAATAATGGTCAAATATAAATACATTTACTAGCAAAAAGCAAATAATTGGGATTGTCACAGATCTGGGCTTTGAGGCAAAGAGAAATTCTAAAGGGAACCTCTCCTGCAATCGTCAGTCTTGAGGATTTGCTCTCCAAGATTGTAATGGAATCAATTTTCGACCATGCTCTAAAACCACAGAAACGATGATTCCAATGACTATACCCTTCAGCAGATTCGACGAGAGGATCGCCACAAATGTTGCAAGGTAGGTATACCCGTGAAGGCGATTTTCAAGAAAGTGCTCTTTCAAAACTTTCACATTCACAAGTCGAATGCCAGTTATTATTAGTACTGCAGCCAAGCAGGACAAAGGTATCATCTTCAAAATGGGAGCCAATGCTAAAACCGCGACCAAAATCCAAATTCCGTGAAGTATTGTGGACCATCTACTCGTGGCACCAAATTGAATATTAGCGGCACTCCTAACGATAACAGATGTGACTGGCAATCCACCAACAATTCCGCTCAAAAAGTTTCCAAACCCTTGCGCCTTAAGTTCTTTGTTAAGGTCAATTTCTAAATCGGTTCCATTTGCTTTCTTTGCATAAAGAACAAGGCCTGAAGCAGTAGCAAGGCTTTCGATACTACCGATGGCAGCCAATAAAAATCCACTTAAGCATGCCTGAATAAATGATGACGATAAGTCGATAGTTGGCAGCGAAACACCTGCTACAAGAGAAGACATTGATAAATCCAAAGTAACTCGAGCCAACTGAAGTGGAATCGTAACTGCTGTCATGATTACCAACGCTACCAAAGCACCAGGGATAAACGAAAATTTGCGAAACCGCTTCTCCCAAATCAACTGTACGGAAATGGTTGCAATAGCGACTAATAATCCAATCAAAGATACCGAAGATCCCGCTTCCATTGAAACTAATGAAACAAGCTCGTTCGGCAGTTGAATGAGTGACTTAATAAAGCCATTGGGAATCGCCTTCCCCATTGCCACATAAAGCTGCCCAAAAGCAATGATCGCGCCAATAGCTGCCAGCATTCCATCCAATATTGAGTGAGGCATTCGTTTGAATAGACCTCCCAACTTTAAATAGCCAAGTAAAAATTGAACTAAGCCACAAACTATCGTGGCAATCGCCAAGCCCTTAACCCCTTGCGTACGGATAATCTCGAAAACAACGACCGTGAGGCCAGCGGCTGGACCGGTAACTGTCAGAGGGGCGCCTGACAAGGAGCCTACAGCTATCCCTCCAATTACGGCGGCAATGATTGCACTTTGGATAGGTGCACCAGAGGCCAATGCAATTCCAAGACTCAACGGCAATGCGATAACAAAAACACCTAAGCTCGCTAGAATATCAATTCTGTTAGGTAAGTATTTCATTATGTCACCTCGTTTAAATCGAATTCAACATTACCAGTGTCAATATTGTAGACAGCGGGCACTAATCTCAATTGGCCATCCTCCTCTTTTTTTGAAATTAGAGGGCTTTCAGATTTAAGTCGGTCAATTTGATGAAACGTCGCCAGCTTAGTCATGCGATCCATTTTTGCAGCTTTAGAAGAAAATGGAGATGTGCTCATTTCAACAGACATTGCAGCTTTCAATGGTGCTAGCATCTTAGACAAATTTTCAGAAGGCAGAGCAGAATTGTCTTCAGCTGACTGCAGAGCAGCAGATATCGCGCCACACTGAGAATGACTCATGACAACGCAAACTTGGCATTGAAAATGACTTACTGCATATTCAATACTTGCAACTACGGATGAGTCAACGCAACATCCAGCTATTCGAATGACAAACAAATCACCAAGCTCAGTATGGAAGATGGCCTCTGCCGGAACTCGAGAGTCTGCACAGGTAACGACTACCGCAAATGGGTTTTGGCCATCAGTCGCTAGGCGTCTTCTTTTAAATGAACAATTAAGTAATTTTGCACTCGAACCGCCGTTAACATAGATTTCATTGCCAAGCCGAAGCTTCTGCAACGCCGAATTTGGGCTCATCTTAAATATCTCCTAAATGTGTGTGTTGGGAGGTGTCAGTCGAACAACTCTCGCTTAGCCAGTTATCGCTCAATCATGACTTTGGTGCCACGCAAGCTAGCTTAAGTATTAGGTGGGATTTGAATGGATATTTGCCAGAGGCACAAAACTCACTAAATTTAGCTGCTTAGCTCAATCAATCAGCCCATAGCTATTGGATTGATTGCAAAAAAGGGAAAAAGTGAAATGATGAGTTCTACAATTGTATGGATCGGATCGATCAAAATATGCGATTCAAAAAAATTGTCCCGCGACATTATATAAGAGGCCGAACCAATAAATGCTGGGCAATCTTCCATTGAATGTCATTTTTGGAAGTGATATCTCGAATAGAAAAACGTATTGAACAAAATTGTGTGTTTACTGGAATCTCCTATCCCATGCCAAATGTGGCACCAAATCTTCAAAAGATTGATTATTGAAGCGCGTATTTTGGCTTAGAAGGCAAAAACTACTAAAGTAAACTGGGAACTCATCCAGCATTTCTAATGCAATTCCATTACCTCAAGAATATCTCAACTCGAATGCAGCCTTTTGACTCGAGTTACTTTTACAGATGCCCCAAAAAGGGAAGAACTCCCTCGCATACAGTATTCACATCTGCGAGAAGAATGACGATTTCCACGCTAGAACAAAAGAATTCATAGGTTCAACAATTTGTCATTCTACATTGCGATCAAGCGAGTAAATGTGGTATTTTTAATCACTTGGATGTCGTCACATTGAAAATGAGAGCTTGAGCTATTAGCATGCGTTACCAAATTTAAGATTTTGTGAATTTTGAAAATAAATTTCTATCACTTAAGATCTCCCAAGAATCAGCACATGGCAGACTATTAATTGATTTGTTGACGATGAGTTAGGCCAGATTTTTTTGATAAAGTCGAGAGGAGTTAAATTTGCGCGGAATCATCTTAGCTGGTGGATCAGGAACTAGATTGTATCCCATGACAAATGTTGTCAGTAAACAATTGCTACCCGTTTATGACAAGCCAATGATTTATTATCCACTAACGACATTAATGTTGGCAGGAATACGTGAAATCCTCATTATTTCTACACCCACCGATTTACCACTCTACAGAAAACTATTAGGAAGTGGTGAAAAATGGGGAATTCAGTTCGATTATGCCATGCAACCCGAACCTGCTGGTCTCGCCCAAGCATTTATCATCGGCGAAAAATTTATTGGCTCAGATTCAGTCTGCTTAATCTTAGGTGATAATATTTTTTACGGAGAAAGCCTTAGTCGGAAATTGCAAGAACATACTGGACTAAAGAATGGGGCAACGGTCTTTGCGTACTACGTTGAACATCCAGAACGCTATGGTGTCGTCTCATTTAACGACAAAGGGAAAGCAGTAAATATCGTCGAAAAGCCATCAAATCCGGATTCTCACTATGCGATCACTGGCTTGTATTTTTACGATAATAAGGTGATTGAATATGCAAAATCCATAAAACCTTCTTCAAGAGGGGAACTGGAAATTACAGATATCAATAGCATCTATTTAAAGACCAACAGCCTTAACGTTGAAATTCTAGGGCGTGGCAACGCTTGGCTTGACACCGGTACCTGTGATTCCTTCGTTCAAGCCACAAATTTTATTGCTGCAGTAGAGACAAGGCAATCACTCAAAGTAGGCTGCCCAGAAGAAGTCGCTTGGCGTATGGGATTTATTTCCAAGAGTCAATTATGCGCATTGGGCGAACCACTCAAAATGACAGCCTACGGAAAGTATCTCATACGCATTGCAAATGAGATTGATCTTACAAAATAGCTAATGATTGTTCGGATCGTCCCTTTTGACCTAAAAAGTAAATTATTAAGAATACTGTCAACGGGGCCATATAGAAATATATAATCGAAATGTCTTGCGTAATGAGATTCATCCAAAATGCAAACATGACCAAAGCCATTAGACCTAACCTTAGTCCAACGTACCATATCATTCTGCTTTGCCATTTAGCGCTGTAAGAAATTTGCCAACCAAAAATAATATCCAGAGGACCAAGAATTACTAGAATTGCATTACTCTTCAAATAGACATGGTCGGTTAAGACATGATTCGCAAACAAAACCCACCAAATTAAAGTGCCTAATGCCAACCAGCAAAACACATTAATGCGATTGGCCACTAGAATTGCCCTCACCTTAAGGTTGCTGGATACCTTTTTTTGCAATTTAGGCTGAAATACCAGGATCAAAACACCAAAGAAAAACAATCCCCCGATAACTTTCTGAATAAATCCGTCTCTTGCTTTTCCTGTAGTTAGCTTCGGCTCCGGAAATTCGACTAGTCTTTGATGAGGAACCATCAAAGGCTTTTGAGTTGCTGGATTGATAACGGACTTCAAATGGCTTTGGAGTTCGTGTGGTAGATACATAATTTCCCATGCACTTAGTGGACGATCCACTTGACTATTAGCAATCGCATGAAGAATCGTGCTACTACCCAAAATGGCGGATTGATGCTTGTCTAAGATCTCACGAACAGAAACGCCTGTGACTTGCGTGTCAAAACTAGCTCTTATTGCTCCTCCTAACAGTTCATCGATCACATCGCGAAGTCGAGTGGAGCAATTGTCCTCATAAATTTTATAAAGGTAAGAATTCGAATCAGGTTGCAACGAACTTTCTAGCCGGCGAATAAGCAGCTTTTTTTGTTCAAGGGTCAATACAAACTCATCTTCGTCTACATAACGTTTAGCCGCTCTGTAATATTCCAACGACTTAGAAAAGGGAATTGCAGCTACAAGGAATTTAGCGCGACCCAAATAGAAATTGAAAGGAAACATGGGATCCCTGTCATTATAGAGCCCCCAGCTAACTACAAAATTCTTTCTTGAAACGGGATCTGCAATTCGAAGCTGGTTATGCCCGTATAAATCAGGCAAATTTTTGCCCCTACCAATTGTTTGCAAAAAAACACGTGTTGTCGAAAGATTACTGTCGTCAATAAGACGATCAGACGCGCAAAAAATCGTCGACTCTGTAATGCAAACAAGGATTATTGCACAAACAATCTTTAAAAGTACATTCAACATAGAGTGGTATCCAAAGAAGAGTTCACGCGATGGCACTCCAAAGCCTCTTCAATCGAGGTTTATCAACAATTGATACAACATTGAAA
>JAPLFV010000141.1 GCA_026390495.1 Pseudomonadota bacterium
CTAAGCCTTACAAGGGTTAAGTGACCTTGTGCAAGTCTCTTAACCTCTCTGAGATGCTTAAGACTAAGAATTTTGGTAGGAAGTCGTTAAATGAAATTAAGGATTTACTTGCAGAAATGGGACTTTCGCTTGGTATGAAGATTGATGGCTTTGATCCTTCTACGTTGAGGCAACGCGAAGTGACCGGTCAAGGCGAATGAGAATATAATTTCTTTAATGTGAAAGGGTCGTCATGAGACATTTAAATGGTTATAGAAAGTTGGGGAGACGAACACCTCATCGAAGAGCAATGTTGAGAAATATGGCAACGTCTTTAGTATTGCACGAGAGAATTGACACGACTGTTCAAAGAGCTAAAGAGATTAGAAGTTTAGTTGAAAAAATGGTCACACTAGGAAAACGAGGTGATCTTCATGCTCGAAGATCAGCAGCCTCTTATTTGTTTGACGATTCCGCTGTCTCGAAGCTGTTTGGTGATTTAGCTTCGCGGTTTAAGACAAGAACCGGTGGCTATACTAGAATTTTGAGACGTGGCGTAAGAGTCGGGGATTCGGCGGAACTTGCTACAATTGAATTTGTTGATTTTTCAGTCGATAAGCTCAAGAAATAGGCTTTATATAAATGAAGAAAAGGCTTAGCCAGTGAGGTTAGGCCTTTTTTCTTTTATGTGGTACAATCAATTTGGATGACGTGATTAAATTTTAGTCCACGGGGATACCAATAAATGAAAATTGGTTTTCTTAAAATTTTGACAACTTATTTTATATTTTTGGTTACTTTTGGTGTAGTGAAGATAGCTACATTGGCAAGCGGTTATATATTTGCAAAAGAGTTATCAATTCTGTCTATGTTTGAGTCAGTTAACTCCGATATTGGTATCCGCGAAATTCATTTGGATGGAGTTGGATTGCTAAATCAGCAAGTAGGGGTAACAGCAATAGTACAAGAAATAGGGCAACTAGGGTCTTATATAACAGTGAGTGAAGGCAACGTAAAATTACTTGTGAAAACTTCAAATCTGTTCTGGATTCAAAAAAATGCGGACATCAAAATTGGTTCAACGGTCTTTATTTCAGGCACAGTCCAGTCAAATTCAAAAGGTTTTATATATTTGGCTGCTCTTTACGTGTTTAAAGACTATTTGAAATTCGTATTTATGACGATGTTTTTATGCCTTTTTTTATTTATTCTTTTCGATTTTATTCACAGAACGACCAATTATTTTAGCGAGTACAAGCCGTCAAGCGACCTTGTCATAAAAATGTATCTTTACCAGATTCCAATTTTTGCAGTCCAGGCCTTGCCGATTTCCAGCTTGATTTCCAGTGTCATGACAATGGTGATGTTGGCGAGAACAAATGAGGTTTCAGCGATGAGGGCGGCAGGAATGGGTTCAGTTAGAATTATTCTTCCTTTGGCCGTAGGCGGAATGTTGTTGAGTATTTCGTCATTGGTGATTGGAGAATGGGTTTTGCCAAATGCAGCATCAAAACTTCACCATATTCAAGAAGTTCAGATTGAAAGAGGCAATGAGTTTGCCCTAGCGACCTCTGTAAAATGGCAAAGGAATGATCAATCAATTGTTCACTTTAAAGAATTCGATCATTCTGCAAAGAAAATGATTGGTTTGGATGTCATTGAGTTAACTTCCGACTTTAGGCCAAGCAGAACCTTGAGTGCAAAGTATGCTGTTTATTCGGATGCCGGTGATATTTGGGACGGAAAAGATGTAGTTATCACGACCTTTTCGCCTACAGGAGCAATTGAACATTCGGAAGACAGGGAGTCGGTGACTTTACCTTTGAATTTTGATCCTAGAACGCTGACCGTTGATAGGCGAAAGCCAGACGAAATGAGTGTAAAGGAGCTCTTTGCCGCCATTGATGCGGGCGATCGTAGCGGATCGGATACTCTTTCCCATCGAGTGGACCTCCAAGTTAAGATGGCTTATCCTTTTGCCGCATTCGTTGTTAGCTTGATTGGTTTGAGTTTTGCATTTAGGTCTGAAAGAACGACTGAAACTGCTCGTAGCATCCTCTTAGCATTCGGCATTCAGAAAACAAGCTTAAATAGTCTTTGTACGATGAATTGGACTTTGACAAATTCAAATTTAACCTATTTATCTAAAAATTTGATAGCAATTCGCTGTCTTTGATCACTTAGCCATTTATTGGTTTGATTTTTCAGTTCAATAACCCTAAGTTCCTGTTCAAGTTGTTGCCTTTTCTTCTCATAGTCTCTGTTAATTGCTAACGTGCGATCGACCACCTGAAATATAAAAATTGTATTCCCAATTTGGACTGGATTGGAGAATTCATTGGTCTTTAATGGGTCAACAACGTCTCTAATTTTTGGAGCTAAATCAACCAACTTTACCGACAATTGCTGCCTTGTCTCGTTCTTATCTTTTGCATCGTCGCTATACAATCCAATGGCTTCGGAAAAATCGAGTCCACTCTTCAATTTTGTAAAGACTTCATCGGCCAATGCTTTCTTCTCATTCTGAAGTGCCTTTGAGGTTGTATTTTGAAGATTGAATGTAATCTGACGCAATACTACTTCAACTAGCTCAGTAGAAGCTGTGGTGGATTGAGTAAGGTAATAAGTCTCAATGTCCTTATCGGTAATCTTAACGGACGGTACAATGACTCTGCGTTGAAATTTTCTTAAAATAAGCTGATTTCTAAAATCTCGCTTGTAAGACTCAAAACTCTCTCCCTCAGCAGACAATATCTCGAGCAAT
>JAPLFV010000368.1 GCA_026390495.1 Pseudomonadota bacterium
GAACTATTACAAGTTACAGGCTCCCTATCAAAGAAGCATGAAACTTTAAAATATATGGTATCTCTAGCAATAGATTAATTAATTACATTAATAATTACCAGTAAAAAATGAAATGCCTATGGGCAGAATTGAAAAATAAAACTAATAAAGTCGCCAAATAAAATCACATCTATAACTCTTGGACAAATTCAAAAAGAATTCCGCCAGTCGACTCAGGATGTACAAATGCTATTCGAGTATTATGAGCTCCGGATCGTGGGGTCATATCAATCATTTTGACCCCCTTAGAAGACGCAAATGCAATGGCAGCATCAACATTAGACACTTGAATCGCAATATGGTGTATGCCTCCGCCTTTCTTTTCAAGATACTTATGAATTGGGCCATCTTGAGTTCCTGCAAGCGGGACCAGTAGCTCCAGACGAGGTATCGGAGAATCTTTTAATGAACCGCTATTGATATCACCTTGGCTCCCAATCGCACCATGGCCTTTGGAAGTGAACATACTAGTAAGAGTCTTTTGCTCCACGACTGATTCATCTCCAAGATGCCCAACGCCTAGGACGTCCTTCATAAACCAAGCAAATTTCAAAGGATCTTTTGCTGCAATCCCAAGGTGATTGATTCCTAATACCTGAAAAGAAGGTAACGACATAAACTTTAACTCCCAAATTTCGATTTCCTCATGAAAGTATCAATTTGATTTTCAAGAGCCCTTTATATGGTGACATTGAATGAGATTGGAAATCAAAGGAGGTTAATAGAACTCCAAATTTCTAATCAACCTTAATATGTGCTTTGTCTAAAATATCTTTTAGATCCTTCTTTTGCTGAGGCTTCAGAAGCTTGCTGTCAAAGAGTTCCATCAAGGATTCACGAGCATTCCCAGTTATATTAGTGAATTCACCATCTTTTAAATCTTTGAAACGATTCATCATGCGTCCAAAAACTTCGTCGCGGTCAATGTCAGCGCCAGTAGACCATTTCCCTTTGCGCATTGCATTTGTCGCTAAGGCCACAACGCGGCTAAAACGAGCTCCGTCAGTGCCACTTCTACGAGATTTCCCTGCACGGCCTTTTGCACGCAGTTTTGTAAGCAATTCATCGTAAGTGAAGGCAAAATTACTCTCAACCTCTCGAAGTCCGAGCGGAGTATCTTGAACTGAAGACCAAACAATATTCAACGTGTCTCCAGGACGTAATTCCACATTTGCCATTGCAATGTCTCCCATAGGTATAAAAATATTAAAATCATTCAACCAAATGTTATTTAGTTATGAGTTCAATTCAAGTCAAGTACTTTCTTCTAACATTTATATATTTTATGAAATTAATTAGGGTTCACTTTATTGAATCGCCTTAAAATCGGGGGTCAAATTTAAGCCCACAATGAGCAAGTCATTGAAATGTTACACTTACGCTCCAATTCGACCATCTATCAGCTTTAAGTGATCCAATCGATGCTATTTTAAACGATAAAAAGGTCTTTCTTAGAATCGACGTTAGTATCTTTTCGCCTGTTTTGGCCACCCCCCATCTTCAGACCGTCCGTTAAGAGATAAATGGATAGGGGGCTCCGGCCCATTTGGCAATTGGTCCGCCTAAAGCGCCGCGGCAAAGGGGGGCTACCTCATATCCTGTGCTGAGGTCCAATGATGGCAAAAATCTCAGCTACCATAAATTTAATATCCTGTTATGATTGACGAAGTTTAACAATGCCCCTGAGACCGAATTAAAGGAACGAAAATTCCATCATGGAACATATACTTGCCAGACTGAAGGCCGTTATATTGGTCGTATTACTGATGCTGATTGCGACGCGTCTCACTTGGCTTCAAACTAGTGAGATTCCAATTGATATCTCACCAACATTTTATAAAACAGGGCTTTGGATCAGCGAATATATTAAAGAATCTTGCCCAGTCTCGCCCGAGGCAACATTTCCCATTCCCGCTGCTTTGGCGATTAAACCAGATTTTATCCCACCGGATCCGGAGCTGGGTGAGCTTTCACCTGGAATGGCACTTTTAGTTTTGTCAAAATGCCAGCTCTCTAGAATTGATGTAGACGATTTTGCAAAATGGAATGCCTGGCTCTTTATGGCGTCGACACTTTTTTCTGCCATCGCAGCCCGACTTCTGACTCGTTCGTGGACAGCTGGACTACTGGCTGCTGTGTCAATTCTGAGCCGCGGTACATTGCAAAGTAAATCCATGTACGTCTCAGCAGAGCCTTTTGCAGGAGTCTTAATTTCGGCATCCGTTGCTATGTTTATTTTATATTTTAGAACTCAGTGGATGTACTGGCTTGTAATTAGTTTGCTGTGTGTTTTAGGAGCTGTTGCATTTATCCCATCTCTGTTTTTCATTTGTCTACCAATCGCATTTTTACCATTGGTGCTTTTATGGGTTACTAAGAGACCTATCTTAGAAGGATTTGAGGCCTTGAAAGCACTACCTGAATATCGCTTTCTTTCAAGACCTACGACGCTTGAAATCTGTAAATTTCTTGCAATAAATATAGCACTATTGATTGCATTTGCAGTCTTAATTAGAAAAACTCAATACTCCAGTCCGGTTATTTTTGGAGATTTAAACCTCCTAAAAATCGACTATCAACAATTCAATTCATTTTTATCGGCCCTCATTGCAGTTATTGGAAAAACAGATGCCCACACTTTTTTAGCGTTCGGACTCATTTTCACTCAAATTAAATATTTTGGCCAATTGAGTAGCACCAATAAATTCTCGTCATTACTTTTTTTAACTATGATATCTGCTCATTTCATTCACGTTCTCTGGGGCGTCTTGACTCAAGGTCATATAGGAACGTCTGTTTCTCAGCTTCTATCAATGGCGAAGTCATTTGAGCCCGTATATTTCGCATGGAGCACCGCTGCGGGGTGGCGTATATTTGATCATATTACTGGATATAGAGTATCTAAATACGGATGGTCTATTCGGGCATACAAAAGTGTATAGTATTATTGTAGACTGTTAAACATTGTCAAAATGAAATAAAGATTTCAATTGGAGTTCTCAATATGAAGTTGTACCTACCCTATTCTCTTTTAATATTGATGATTTTATTTAATAGTTGCAGTCAAGATCCTGAATTGACCGAACCGGTTAATCCTGCCAAAAAGCAGATCGTTCAAAAGGATTCTCAAAATAGTCAAAAGACTAACTCAGATTCTTCGCCAGCCACGGCAACAGAAGTCCCCAACAGCACTCAGAATCCAACCGATCTTGCAACACCGACTGACAAGGCTGTAGCTTCGCCGGAAAATATTCCTACCCCGCCCGCTCAATCGGCACCAGTTCCACTTGAGAATAATCCTTCTGATGTAAAGCCACTGCCGAAGGTAAAACGTATTCTAAGCGAAAAATGTCAACCAATTGAAAATTATTCATATGACGATCCGAGATTTCTAGAAAAATCAAAAGTCATTTTAACCCGTATTTCAGGAGCATGTGTCAACGCAAGTGGTACCGAGGGTTACCTTCCTGATAGTGGCTGGATGGTTATGGGTTTTCCCTGCTCTGGGGGAGAAGGTCGAATTGATTGGAAAGGTACTAACTACAATGCTCCAAAGATGGTCTCCTTTTTACTTGATACTAATTGCCCGATGGCGCCATTAGACCACAAGAAACTTTCTCTATTGGTTAATGAAGAGATGCATTTTACGCCCGAAAGACCTATGTCAGCATTTAATCCCTTTATGGTTCAATATTGGGAGTTTCAGGGGCTGGATGATGCCGATGCTAGCTTGACAGTCGACATAAGAAGTAACAAGGGCCTGACCACAATCTGGAACCAATTCATCTCTGCAAAACCACTTAAAATTCTTCTTTATGGAAGAGAAAATGCTTGGGTTCCAGGAAATCATCTCTATGAAGTTGACGCCGACATTCAATGGGTTAGCAAAAATCGTTTTACTTTGCGGGTGAATCGGGCCAAGGCATTAAAACCAGAAGACATTGCACTTGTTAAGGCAAGGTGTGAAGCTTTAAGACCTGAGCGTGACTGCTCAAAAGTATTTTAGCATGACTCTAAACACCCCCTGGGGAAACACTCCCACAAAATTCTTTTTTAATTTGACCCCAGATTTGATTTTGAATGCAGTAGAACGTTTAGGGTATCGATGCACAGGACGTTGCCTGACCCTAAATAGCATGGAAAATCGGGTGTACGATGTAGAACTTGATCTTGATGACTCCACCCTTCCAAAAAACTCTCCGGAAAGATTCGTCATTGTAAAATTTTATCGACCTGGTCGATGGACCAAAGAGCAAATACAAGATGAGCATGACTTTCTGACAGATCTAGTCAGCAATGATATTCCAGTGGTTGCTCCCATAGCCAACGCGCAATTGACGACTCTACATTATGATGAAGTGCTTGATTTATTCTATACACTTTTCCCAAAAATTGGCGGTCGGTCTCCAGACGAACTAGACGACGAAATGTGTGAACGTGTTGGCCGTTTACTGGCGCGTATGCATGGAATTGGCTCGACTCGAATCGCTAAGAATAGGATCAAGGTCAATCCTCAGACTTATGGACTTGATAACTTAAAATGGCTTATCGACTCGAATACACTTCCGTCCGAACATCGAGATCGCTATCAGAAAGTTGTTGAGTCTATTTGCAATAAAACGGATTCGTGGTTTTCTCAAGCAAAGCAACAACGAATTCATGGTGACTGTCATCTTGGAA
Source organism: Pseudomonadota bacterium (assembly GCA_026390495.1). Classification (GTDB taxonomy): domain Bacteria; phylum Bdellovibrionota_B; class Oligoflexia; order Oligoflexales; family RGVZ01; genus CAMDKS01. The sequence continues at coordinate 4,720 of JAPLFV010000368.1, forward strand.
ATTTGCTGTGGGGAGCTCACGGCTTTTTTTGGGTGGATTTTGATGACATGGTCATTGGACCACCCGTTCAAGATCTTTGGCTCTTAGTTCCTGGTCGCGACGAATACGCTCAAAGAAAAATGCGGTCCGTATTGAGAGGCTACGAGATGATGGCTCCTTTTGATCGAAAAACCCTGCGACTCATTGAGCCCCTGAGAGCCTTGAGATTTGTGCATTTTGCAGCCTGGATTGGCAAACGATGGGAAGATCCTAGTTTTCCAAAAGGATTTCCTCAGTTTGCCACAAGTCGCTGGTGGCAAGAGCAAATTAGAGATTTAGAGGAAGAGTTAAGTCTTATTGACGAAGACCCCTGGCAAAATCTATAAGACTTTCATGGTCAATGATTTTGAATCAATTGACCCCAGTTAACGACTCATTGGAGTTCAAACTCAATTTCTAGACTATATGCTTCGCTACCGACTCATAAATTTTGAAAATGACGATGACTTAGACCTGTTGGTCAAGTGGTATTGCGATCGCAAGATTCGCCATCTATCATTTCGTCATAGAAATTCAGAGTCTTACGATAACATCATTGATCGTAACAGCGTTCGAGAAAAGCTCCTTAAGAAGCCACAATCTCGCTATAGGATGTATCTCATTACCTGGGAAGGAATTCCGATAGGCGAAATGAGCATTGAATTGGCATCTACTGCCATCAAATTTCACAGAAAAAGGTCCTGTTGGATTGGCATCATCATTGGAGAGTCCCATGCAAGGGGCAAGGGATTAGGCGGGCGTATTTTAAAAAAACTGGAACAAGTTGCCCGAGACATGGGTGCATCCCGCATAGAGCTCGGAGTGTTTGAGTTTAATCTAAGAGCTTTGCAGCTATATCGAAATGCCGGATATCAGGTGTGCTTGTTTGAAAAAAATAGTACCTGGTGGAAAGGCAAAATGCATGGGAGCCTAAGGATGGAAAAGAATTTGTAGGATCCATCGCTCGTCATCACTTCACCTTAAACCCAATTTAAATAATTTTCCCCGCTACCTCAGATCAGTCAGCCCTTGCCGCAAGGTGCGCGCTGCCTTCTCTCCCTCATCGAGCTGGAGGTAGGTCTGCACTTCGGCCACCAATGCAGCGAAGGCCATC
>JAPLFV010000350.1 GCA_026390495.1 Pseudomonadota bacterium
AATCTCGCTTCGACCAAGACCTTAAATGATTCATAAATAAAACTTTGCGACAATTTATTCGAATGTCTCAATGTCATTTGATCCATCTTCTTTGACAGCTTTTACGTCCGATGGTTCCACACCTTTTGGTTCTGATGTTCTTTCAGTAGGAATAACTTCACGCCCCTTACCTTTACCGGTTGGCCTTACATTCTGGGTAGCATACTGAAGCTCATCACCAGTTCTATCTGTAGATTTTAGCTTACGTAGGACGACGTTGGCTTGCCGTTTTGTTTGCATTCCATTTTTATAGCGTCCATCTGCATCGCTAACAATCTCCTGCAAAATTGCTTGGGATTTGGCAATATCCTGAAAGTTATTTTTATAAACTATGGCCATTTGAAATCTAGCTTCAGCATTTGAGCTGTCTTGGTTAAGTACATCTTTTAAAGCAACCAATGCGTCATCTCCTCGCCCGGATCTTGAGGATGCAATTGCCAATCCCATCAAGGCGCCTCGACAGGTTTTACATCGTTCAGAGGCAGTTCGAAATGGGGCAATAGCTTCTGCGCTAGCCCCCAAATCAAGTTGCAAATGTCCCATGTTCAGACCTGCAGCGATTTGAGTAGAATCTGAGTCCAATGATCTCTGAAACCAAGTCAATGCATCTTGATAATCTGCTCGACGATTTCCTGTCGACATCATAATTCGCAATCCCATAATATTCATTGCGTCAGCGTTACCTGGCTGTATCTTCAGTACCAACATTGCATAGTAGGATGCCATCTCAAACTTGCGTCCAATTGCATTTGCAGCAGCTATTCCCATAAGGGCTTCCGGATGGTTGGGATGCTTTTTTAAAAAGTTTTTTGCAGATTCAATAGCCCGCTCCCAGTCTCCAGTTGCCAATTGACCTCGCATTCTGTCCAGGGACTCTCCATTTGAATTCTTCAAAGAAATCCAATGACTTTTACTTTGATCACTTAAGATGGGATCCTTAGACATTGCCTGCATGACAATGGAGGCGCCGGTAATTTGAGCAGCTACTGGAGTCACATCAGACGCCGTTTTACCACTTTTCGGAGTGGATACACACGCAGTTGAACAAGCTACTATCAGCCAGAAACTCGCTTTAGTCAAAAAATTCTGCATAGGTACCTCCAGTAAATTAATCATCTAGTTTGCGCTAGAGTTGTGCCATTGAACGAAGCCGTTTCCTGCCTCTCCTGTAACCCTATCCGACTGCCATTCCGCAGAATTCTGCCAAAGAATCGCACCTGTCCAGTCCGGGTTTGTTGCTCCAGCCTTAGCTTCGACCAATGATCTCTCATCCGCCAAAATCACTTTCCTTTCAGCGGTTTCAATTATGGATTTTTTTCGCAAATTAAATGACTGAACCAATGAAGGTTCCAATGTTTGAGGAATCTCAAGCGGAGAAACACTCTCAACAAATTCATCACTAATTCTAGCAAGCCGATGCATCGCAGGGCCACACCAACTAGATCCAGGCACTGAGCAGGCAGATTCATACTGAATTCGAATCTTATCATACAGAGCATAGAATTTATTCAAATCGTTGAGAGGATTGCGGCTCTCAAGGCTGAAAATTTGTTTATCAAAGGCGCCCCGCGACAAAGACTCTGCAATCAAAAAACGAACCTCTGCCTGAGCTTCTGAAACTGTTTTATCGCTGGAGTCCATCGATAGTAGGTCTTTGGCCACAGAAAGAATCTTCCCAGAATCATCATTTGCTTTGATACGCGCCTTCATACTAAGAGCGGTTGCCTTTATTGCTGGAACGTCACTGAAACTCTTTAGAGTCATATTTGCGACTCGCTCAGAACTTTCTGGGCTTCCTTGGCGTTCATTGACATCCAAGAGCCTTCGAGCAATATCTATTTTAACATCTTGACCTAGTTTTCTCTGGCTAAGCTGAATAAGCATGATTCTAGTTGCAGCATCATAGTGTTCTCGCCCCATATATAGGTTAGCTAACACATCTAAAGAATTTAACACCTGCGCATCGTCAGGAAATTCCCTCGCATGGGCTTCATAAAAATACATAACGTGATCTTCCCAAGCCATCGAGGTAGACCAACTTCCACCATTGACCAAGGCATCACGTCGATACTTGGACTTTTGGAAAGTTTTGCAGAACTCGACCATTGTATCCAATGCATACTTGTAATTCTGACCTCCGTGGTAGGCCATGGCCAAATGATAGTATCCTTGATCATAGCGATTGTGGTCGCTCCACCCTTTTACAAACTCGTTCAATTTCAATACTGCTGTTTTAAAATCTGAACCAGAGTACTTTTCTAAACCACCTTCCAAAAGCGAAATTCCTAAAACGTCTCGCCCTTTGTAGGTGTTTTTTCCATACCTGCCTGTCAAACTAGAGCGTTGCATAAGGCGACCTAAATCTTCGCTGCGCTGCCAAAACTTGCCACTCATGAAATCATGAGCCAGAAGCCCACTTGCATAGGATGCATCGACTCCATTTGGAGCTTTTGAAAGGTAGTCGCCAAGTACCTTATAGGCCTCGTCGGTTCGCCCTAAATTATAATGCAGCAATCCAATATGCGACCAAATTGCCCATGTCGCATCCTTAGACAGATGCGAGTAAAAGCCCAAGAGAACTTCTCTCTGAGTTTGGAATCCAGTGACAGCGCCAGTCCAAGGTGCAGACGATGGCCATTTCGCCAAAATATTTTGCGAGCGAATCGCCTTTCGCCAAACATCCGAAACATTTACTTTTGTCCGCTCGATGTCCTTACCGGAGGCAAGTCCTGCAAATGTAGAAACTGCCCCGTTATGATCCTCTCCAAGATACTGAATCTCTCCCCTATTCTGTATCAGAGCGACCCTCTCTTGGGCTTGAGTATCAAGCTCGAGATAGGCATCAATAACTGAAATCGACAATTTTCTTTGGTCACGAGATGTTTTTTTGGCAAGACCAAGTTTGACTTGATGTTGAACCAAATCCATGTGCATCCTCTGACCAAACGCATAGATCCGTTGCGTATTAGCAATATTTTCTTGACCCAAAAATGCAGAATCTTTGTATCGGTCCAGGAATTTTATGAGATTCCTTTGATAAATAGTCGGAAGTCCGTTTTTTTGATATTGAGTTTTACAAATCTCGAGAATACGCAAATCAATTGCTCCACCTTGACGAGAACCTAAGAGTTCTTTAGAAAGATTTTCATACAGCTTAACGGATTTTGCAAAGTTTGCCCTTTGATTTAGCTCAATCAATGCCTCAGCCTCAATTTTAGCAAGATAGTTTTGACGCAATTGCACCTTGGTAAACGGTACTTTCACCAACTCCTTTTTGTAGGATTTTTTATCCTTTGGATTCATACCTTTTATTAATGTTTTCTTTTCAATAGTCTTCTGCTGCAAGGCTAGAGGAAGCACTGGCCTTTGTCCGGCAGCTTCTACGACTGTAGCTAGAGATACGGATCCTAATAAAACAAATTCCACAATAATGCGAATCT
>JAPLFV010000315.1 GCA_026390495.1 Pseudomonadota bacterium
AAAAGCTAAGGAGGCAGCATAATAGTCAAAATCGAATTAGGCAAGCGTATTTTAGAAAAATTTGATTAATTTAGAATAAAAATAGAGTCGCATGAAGATTAAACATAGAAAGGTCTCATATTGCAGATCAAAATTTAGACTGAGTTTGACATAAGTCAATAATTTTAAAAGCTTGCATAAATCTTAGTGGGTGACATGTCTTGTAGTGCCTCTTCTTTTTGTAGAATTGGTTGAATCCATACGCGAAGCATGAAACAATTTAAGGCAAGAGCAATATTCCTATTTATTGTCGTTAGTTGTCGCTTGTGAAGCAGGGAGGCTTTGTGCAGACAGATGAAACCGAAAGTAGTTCAAGATCTAACCGAGATGTCAAAACGACACTCATTGAGCCCTTTAAGCAGATTAAATTTGGAGTTTACGTCATTGGATTCTCCCTTGCGTTCGTTGCTGCGACGTCAGCGATGTTTTTGCTCGCCTTTTTTCAGCAATATCAACATCTCATGGGGATTTTTAATATCACGGACTCTAAGAGCCAAATGGAGCTCGTTACTAATGATATCTTTTATAATAATATTTTAAGAATTGCCTTTGTATTTGTGGTGTTCATTGGCCTTACTTTTTTAATGGTTTTTAGGATGACTCATCGATACTACGGCCCTTTGGTCAGTATCGAACGCTTTGTGGATGAGATTGCGAATGGTCAGTATTCAAAGAGAGTCAAAATTCGCAAGGGCGATGAACTTCAGAGATTGACTGACAAACTTAACGTTATGGCTACGGCTCTCGAACAGCGCCATGGCAAGGGAAAATGAGACATTACTCGAAGAGAACATAGATCTATTGTTTTTTAAAAGATCTGTGCGAGATCAATTCCAATATCTTGTTTTATAACTCGCAAAACATTCTCAAAGCATCGGTTTGCATATTGAATGATTGTCGGCAAAAGAAAGGATTCTCCTTTGCGCAGCACTCAGTCTTCCAAGAAGTCAAAGACGCTCAAACCATCAAGACCTAAAGACAGAAAAGTAAAGTCGCAGCAGAAATCTAAGCTTACGAGTAGTCGCTCAGGAGTTGTTAAACTACGTGGTGTAAAATTACCAGAGCCGCTCCCTTTTGAAAAAGTTTATAAGGAATGTGATACCGATATTTTTAAATTTGCAACGACTGCAAAGATTGGTGAGTCACATGAGTTTATTAGCCAGGATCGTGCAGTTAGGGCTATTAATATGGGACTCGGCATTCGAAAGCCTGGTTATAATATTTACGTCGCAGGTGCCCAAGGAACTGGTAAGACCTCTGTCATAAAAACCTTTTTAGAAAGATGGTCGAAAACTTCAGATGTACCTCAGGATTGGATTTACGTTTATAACTTTCAGCATACGGAAGTGCCTCGCGCCATCTCATTGCCTCCTGGAGAAGCAAAGAAATTTAAAAAGGGAATGGACTATTTAGTAAAGGGGCTTCGAGCTGAAATTCCTATGGCTTTGCAAAGTGAGGACTACGAAAATGCAGTAAATGCTTATTTGTCTGCTAGTTCTGATCGCAAAGCAAAACTGTTTAGCGATCTTGAAAAGAGGGCAAAGTCTCTCGACTTTCAGGTAAAATCCACGAGAATGGGGATTGAAACAGTACCGGTAGTAGAAGGTCGCGTATTGAGCGAAAAAGAATATGCGAAATTATCAGATGAATTGCGAGAAAGCATTGAGGACAAGCGTGCGCAAATTGAACCTGAAGTCTTAGATTTTGCCAGGAAAGTTCGGGCGATAGATAGCGAAACTCGCGAATATGTCGAGAAGCTTCGCAGTGAATTAGGTCGACATGTTGTCAATGTTCATATGGATCCACTTTTAGAGGAATACAAATCAAACAAAGGAATAGTCGATTATTTGGAGCAGGTGCGAGATCATGTCCTTGAACATCTTATGGAGTTTGTCGAATCTGATGAAGGCCCATCCGGCGCAGCGCAAAGTCAACAAGAGCAACTCGACATGCTGGGCTTGCATGAGGAACGCGATCGATTCGTTCGCTATCATGTCAATGTATTTGTAGACAATGGCACCAATCAAGGCGCGCCGGTAATTATAGAAACTAATCCTACCTACTATAATCTGTTTGGAAAGATTGAAAAGAACGTAGAACACGGCATGTATTTAACTGATTTTACAATGATAAAGGCTGGCGCGATTCATCGCGCAAATGGCGGATATCTTGTTTTGAATGCTATGGATATATTCAAAACCGGAAGTATTTGGGACACATTGAAACGAGTTTTAAAAAACAGACTTGGATTTATTGAAGATATGGGCGAACAATATTCATTGTTGCCGACTTCTGGGCTTCGACCTGCGCCTATACCTTTAGACCTAAAAGTAATTTTAATTGGTAACGATGAAATTTATCACTTGCTGCATAGTGGTGATGAAGACTTTAGTAAAATATTTAAAATCAAAGCGCATTTTGATGAGAAGATGTACCGACATAAAAGCAATATAGAACATTATGTTGATTTTATTGCAACGCGTTCTGACAAAGAGGATCTTCTGTCTTTTGATCGCACAGGAGTAGCTGCAGTTGTTGAGTATGGAAGTCGCCTCGTTGATGACCAACGTCATCTAAGCACACAGTTTGGAACTTTAAAGGACCTCACTATTGAAGCGGATTATGTTGCGCGAGAGCAAAATTCAAAAGTCATTAAGCGAAGTCATGTTGAAGAGGCACTCGACCAACGTTTTTATCGTGTCAATTTAGTTGAAGAACAGATGGAAGAAATGGTCAAGCAAGAGGATTTACTTCTTAGTATCGAGGGTGAACGTATTGGACAGGTCAATGGCCTTGCTGTCTATGATATGGGAGATTACAGCTTCGGAAAAGTTAGTCGGATAACGTGCACGGTTTCAATGTCCAATGAAGGTGTATTTAATATTGAGCGCGCTGCAAAAATGTCTGGTCGAATACATGATAAGGGCGTTCATATATTGTCTGGCTTTCTCAGTGCATTGCTAGCTAAGCAGCATCATATGGGAATAGCTGCTAGTGTTTGCTTTGAGCAAAGCTATGGCCTGATAGACGGCGACTCTGCATCGATCACAGAGCTGACAGCTATTGTGAGCGCTTTGGCGCGCTTACCGATCAAACAGAACCTTGCAATGACCGGATCCTTAAATCAATTTGGAGAGGTTCAGCCAATTGGCGGAGTGAATGAAAAAATAGAGGGATTTTGGCGGACCGTAGAGCTTCTTGGTAAAAAAGCAGAAACTTATAAAGTTTTGATTCCCATTCAGAATGCTCCCAACTTAATGGTCCATAAGAAAGTTAGACAAGCCGTTAAGGATGGATTGCTTGAAATCATTCCGGTAGTGAGTTTTGCTCAGGTTTTTGAGCTCGCTACTGGAGTGCCTTTCGGAGTGGAGGACATATATGAAGAGAGGTTTTCGGAAGGTTCTGCATTGTGGATCATCGAGCAGAGATTGAAGGAAATACGTGAATCAAAAAAACGAGAACGTCAGAAGTCAAAATGACATACCGCATTTTTTTAAAAAGCTACTTTGTTTTAAATATAAAATTTTGATGTGTGCTCTAGCGTCGATGTGTAGAGCGGTTCAGTGGTTGAGTTAGACAAGGCGCGACGAGAAATGCGCGCGGAGTCTACTCTTCGTAAATGACCACGCATTTTGAGATGCAACGCAGATTAACTCAACTTATGGAACGCTCTGTTTGAAGTTTTTGCTTGACGAAACTTCAGTGACTTATGACAATAATTGAAACAAGCAAAGTTTTTTTTCAAAAGTATGGCCCAGGGACCGGGTCGATCGACAAACCAAGGAGGTTTTACTATGTATTCCATTGGAATTTTGAGGCGTTTAGTAGCTACGGCTTTGTTTTCAGGTGCCTTTGTAGCAAATGCTGCCACGGTAGCGATTATAGATTCCGGGGTCGATTATAAGCATGAAGCACTTGCGGCAAAAATGTGGACGAACCCAAATTCAAGTACTACTGACGACGCCGGAAATACTTATAAAAACGATACCAATGGTTGGAATTTTGCAGAGAATAATAACCAGATAATTGATTACAAATACGTTGGAACATTTTCTCCTGATTGTTTTCGAATGATTGAAGTTCAAGGTCGTATCCTTCAAGGAATTGCGACCCCAGAAGAACAAACATGGTATAAGTCAAAACGTGCAGATGCAAACTTCTTGAAAGAGATGCAAAAGTTTGGAAATTTCATTCATGGTACACATGTTTCTGGAATTTCGACGGACCAAAGTCAGGCTGCGGATGTTGTAGGTGTTAAATTGATTCCCACTGAAACCCCCGGAGCTGGTTTGACTATTTCAAGTGATCGAGCAGCTAATCCAATGGTTTCAGCGCTGTTAGGAATGGTTGCAAAACGTCAGGCAAGTCTGCTGTTGAAGGCCGGAAAATATACGAAGGCTGTCGGTGCTAGAGTTGCAAACGGTTCCTTTGGAACGAGCGTTGCTGCTGTAAAGCCCGTCGTAGCACAGTTGGTAAAGCAAATAACAGGCGCTGATCCTACAGAAGCAGAGTTGAATGAATATGCTCTGGATTTGGTGCAAAAAATTCTAAAGGAGTCTCAAGGATTTGTAGCGGCATCTCCAGGTACCTTGTTTGTTTTTGCTGCCGGAAATGATGGAACAAACAATGATCAGTCTCCAGTGTCGCCAGCAAATATTAAGACTGATAATACAATTGCAGTCGCAGCCACTTTGGGCGCTGAGAAAATTGCGACTTTCTCCAATTTTGGTACAAAAATGGTTGATGTTGCGGCTCCAGGAGTTGCGATTCGAGCTTCCATCCCTGGAAATCAGTATTTGCCTTTGAGTGGAACGTCAATGGCTGCACCTTTCGTGACAAATGTTGCTGCTAGGGTTCAAGAGGCAAATGAGGCCTTAAAGCCTGTGGATATCAAAAGGATATTGGTTGATACAGTTGATAAAAAAGACTGGTTGACTTCAAAGGTTCGCTCTGGTGGAATTGTAAATGCCGAGCGTGCTGTAGAAGCTGCTAGCCTTTCAAGATCCATGTCTGTTGAACAGGCTATTAAGTTAAGTCGATCTTCTGTTGGCGATGAGATGCATTTGCCGATGAATATTGATCCTAAAATGGAAAGTGAATTGTTAGTTACTTCACTACCAAGTTTGTTTCAATGATGGCTAGATCAAAGTTTTAGATTGAAGATTGAATCAAAAAGTCATCGATTCCTCGCTGGAGTCGATGACTTTCGTCTTTTTGTGTAGATTCTAAAAAGTGTCTAAGTGTCTACTAAACAAATGCAGAATCACCGCCAGAGGCAATAACAATCTTTCCTTCAGACTCAAGTTTTCTCGTGATTCCGATAATCTCCATTTGCGCGCCTTCAATATCGCTCAGTTTGACTGCACTCATAGCTTCCATATCTTCTTTCAACATTTGAGCTGCACGTTCGGACATATTCTTGAACACAAGGTCTTTGACGGCTTCGGCTGCCGTTCTAAGCGCGATTTTCCATTTTTCATTGTTAATGTTCTTGATAAGCTCTTGAATACCGCGATCATCAATTTTAACCAAATCGTCAAATACAAACATCAGCTGACGAATCTGCTCGGCAAGATCTGGATCCCGTTCCTCTAAGTTATCGAGAATCTGTTCCTCTGTTGCTTTGTCCATTAAGTTTAACATTTCAGCAATCGGCTCGACTCCGCCAATTTTCTGCGTTGTGATAGAACCCATTGCTTGAACCTCTTGCCTCAGTACATCGTCGATCTCATCTATGATCTCGGGTTGCACGGCATCGAGACCGGCCATTCTTATCAGGATCTCAGTATGGAGCGAATCAGGTAACAGTTTTAAAGCCTCGCCACATTTCTTTGGCTCCAAATGGGCCAAAATCAAAGCCATGGTTTGTGGATGTTCATTGCGAATGAAGTTGGCAAGGGTTCTCGGATCAATCAATTCAAGAGAGTCTAAGTTTGCGTTGGATCCCAACGATAGTTGTTCAATGATGTCATCAGCCTCGCCACCTTTAAATGCGCTTCCGATGACTTTTTTAGTGAAATCATTTCCACCGTAAAAGAACTTCTTGTTTTGCTGAAGGATTTCATAAAATTCCAACATTATCTCATCGACGATTTCTTGGTCGAGTCTTCCGAGTCGACTCATTGCGGTGCCGATTCTTTTAATCTCAAATTCGGTCATGTTTTTAAAGATTTCAGCAGAAATTTCCTCTCCAAAACTAAGCATTAAGATCGCCGCTTTTTGTGCTCCAGTGTACTTATTAGTTGCCATAGCATTCCTCTTAGGGTTGGGTCCAACGGATCACATTGGGTTAAGCATGCTTGTGCGTCGAGAAAACACGCCAATGTCAGTATAGCATAAGGTTGAGCTGTCAAAGAAATTGACACTTTTGCCCCATCGAGAATCATGACTGACGCGGAATCATTAGGATATCTAGCAGGCACAGCGATTGCACTAGGTCCAATCAGGATCAGTTGTGTCTGATGATTTGCATCGTTTGAATTTCATTGGTCCTTAGGTTCATTGTTGTTGAAGTTGAAAATAGCTGTTGTGGAGTTGCTGCATGAAAATCAATCGTAGTTCTACTTTAATGTCTTCTTTAGATTGCCTATTGCAATACAGATTCATCTTCACTCTGGCGCTTGTTGGATTTACTAGCCAGGTCAATGCCAAAGATGTCTTTCTTCCTGGGTATACCAGTTCACTCACTGTTGAAATGGAGCGAGAAGCGACTCAATTTAACAGAATATCTGCTGGAATGTCGGTACCAGATGACTGTGTTCCCGTAAGAGTTGGCGGAGTTGGGCGAATTGATATTCAGTATTTATCGTGTTCGGAAGAAGCAAAGCAAAAAAACAGTCGTGGTGAACATGTTACTGGCAGCTTGTATGTTCCTGACGAATTAGCTCAGCGCTATAACTTTTGGCGCAGAATATATAGTCTATGGAGTAAGAATCAATATGTGATGCACATCGCTGAGATGCCTGAAGTTGTATTGGAAATTCACGATAGCACTAGAATTGAAGACCTTGGCGATAAGACCAGGGAAAAGACCATGAAGCCTTGGATCGATGTAAGACGACGGCATTATCAGCAAGTTCTATTGAAGCTGCACAAGATGAAGGTTTTGGATACATCCAAAATGACATCTGTTGAGATCAGAATCGCAGGTCTTTTTGACCATATTAGTAGGAAAGATAAATTTCTTGTGGCATCTCAGTCTATAAGAATTCAGCGTGGTCAAAGAGAGTATATTGAAAAAGGTTTGGCTACTGCCTCCAAGTATTTGCCACATGTTGAAGAATCATTTCGTAAAGAAGGTCTTCCCCCTGAGTTTGCTAGAATTGCATTTATCGAGTCTTCCTTTAATTTGCAGGCCATGTCAAAGGTTGGCGCAAGTGGTGTTTACCAGATCATGCCGCAAACAGGCCGTGACTACCTTGTTGTTGAGGGCGGTATAGACGAGCGAAATGATCCTGTAAAGGCCAGTCGGGCTGCGGCGAAGTTGCTTATGCTGAATTACAAGATATTGGGAGAGTGGCCCCTTGCAGTGACCGCGTATAATCACGGTGTTGGCGGTATCAAGAGAGCAATGACTGCCACAGGAAGCAAAGACATCTCAAGACTGATTGAAAAATATGATGGACCAAATTTTGGTTTTGCTTCCAAAAATTTTTACTGCGGATTCCTGGGCCTTCTTGCAACTCTTGAAAAAGCAAATCGAGTATTCCCAAATTTTGTACCGCAACAGGCAATGTCTTTCGAGTTGGCGAGCGTGGGTGGTCTAACAGTTAGTCAAGCCAAGTCCAAGTTCAAGATTTCTACATTAACTTTGATGGAATTTAATCCAGATGTTTCCCGGTCGTTTGTTAAGCAAGATGGAGTATTCCCTAATAGGTATAAATTAAAGATTCCTCAGAATCGTCAACAGAATCCAAATCTTCGACTTGCCTCTTATAAGCGCTAATTTCTTGTCGGTATGCTGATGCGCTGCATAGCTCAAACCTGATCCTCACATTTCATCACTGGACCCCTATTTTAATTTATCAAAAATTCAAATAGGGGTTTATGTCATGATAATAGTTAGCTTCTGGCGCGAAACGAGTTTCGCGCTAGAAGCGTGTCCCGAGCGTAGCGAGGGATCTCAAGTTTTTATCCACTTAGCACCGAGATCCTTCAAGGCTACCGCCTTTCAGGACACGCCGCTGGCGTTTCGCGCCAGCGACTAGATAAAGATTGTTGTTCCTCAATATGAGGTGATTTTTAAAATCTAATGTAGAATGAAGTTATTGCCATTTAAACTTTATTATACATTTTAGAAGGTCGCCGAACCAATGAGTTCTTTGAGCCATTTACCCAAACCAAAAAATTTTGTTCTGGCAGGTATTTCTGGTTCAGGGAAAAGCACTGTTGGACGTCATCTGTCTGTACTGTTGGGTTTTGGGTTTCTAGATCTAGATTCACTGATTGAATCACTTGCAAGAAAAAAAGTAACTGAAATTTTTTTACAAGAAGGTGAAGACGCCTTTAGAAATTATGAACGTCAAGCGTTGGAGACAGCATCGCAAGTCAAATCGCATGTAGTGGCACTGGGGGGAGGGGCCCTGCAGGACCCTAATTGCTTAAGGATTGCAAAATCCATCGGTCCTCTCATCTGGCTAAAGCCTTCCGCAGATGAAATTGCGAGACGATTGTACATGAAGGTAACAGAACTCGAGAAGCGTCCTTTGTTTAAAGAGATGATTATGATTGAAAACAAAGATGAGCGCCGTGAAGCCATTAAGCGAAAAATCTTGTCATTGACAGATTCTCGATCTGAAAATTATCAGAACGCAGATATTATACTGGATGGCGGTTTTGTGACACCTGAGACATCTGCTTGTCAGCTGAAGGATATATTGCATTCAATGGACTTGCTTGGTCCCCGTGAAAACAGCTTTGGAATTGTTAAACCGATTGAGAATGGATGAATAATGAGTTTTAGTCTCGATGCTACAAATTTGACAAAAGCGGTGGAAGCCATTCGACCTTGGCCCTGGCGTTTAGTTATTTGGGTCATCACTGTCTCGTTCTTGATCGCATCCCTAGTCAGTACTGCGATTGGCTATATGATTATGAGGCAAGCTAATACGGGCCCTTCAAATCAAACTCAATCTGAGGCCCACAACTTTTCATTTTCTTTTAATCCTACCTTATCGAAGCTGCAAGTGGACCGAGTGATAGAGCGAAATATTTTCAATAGTGAAGGTCAGATTGGCGATGTTGATCCAAATTCTGCAGGAAAAAACAATCCAAATCAGCCACAGAAAACGTCTTTGCCGGTAAAAATTGTTGGACTAATTTATGGAGGCAATCCTCTGCATGGTCTTGCCATGATCGAGAATACAGAAAAAAGAAGTGTTAATAGTTTTCTGGTCGGTGATCCCCTGACAGCTGATGCGACAGCAACGATCAAGGAAATACATCAGGACCGTGTTCTGATTGATAATCAAGGACGAATAGAGTTTGCAATGCTGGAAGAAACTGAAATACGTCGTTCGTCTCGTAAAGGCAAAAAGACTTCGCCTACACGTCAAGAGGGACAATCCTCATTAGCAGGAAGTGGGTTTGCCACAGATCCGCCTCCCGAAAATTTTAAAGAGGAAGGCTTTGAGAGAAAGGGTCATGCGATCGAAATGACTCAAGAATACAAAAATAGATTGCTGACCGCAGATTTTGCGTCTGTATTGCAGGATGCGAAAGCTAGTCCAAATGTTGTTGATGGTGTTTTGCGAGGTTGGAAAATGGATAGAATTCGCAAGGGATCTATCTACGAAAAAGCAGGGGTTCAGAATAATGACATCGTAGAAGAGATCAATGGTGTGATGTTGTCGGATGCAGCGCAAGCTGTCAAAACCTTACAATCACTCAAAAATGAAGATGTCATAGAATTGAGATTGGTGCGTGAAGGTAAGCCTATTAATATTACTTTTAAGGTGCGCTAGAGATGCAAGACGCCAAGACATTTTTTGCTACTAAATTGGCATCCCCTGCGGGCTTTGTGCAGAACTTTGTCAAGAAGATAGGTGAAAGTGGTTTTGAACGATTAGAGCGAAATATTTCGCTGATTGTCATCGTTTCAGGCCTTGGCTATATCGTCGCTACAGTGATTTCTGGATTGCTGATGTCAACACTCATGACTGGAATTTTGGCTTCAAGGGCGTCACTCAATTCGAAGTCAAGTGGACAAAATGAAAGTACAACAATTGTGATGAGCTCTTCGAAAATTCGAGAAGCAACCAAAGCAATCAAAGATCGAAACCTGTTTAGCAGTGAAGGTAAATTTCCAGAAGAAAATTTTGGAGATCAGAAGAAAACGGCTGCTGGAGTTTTTGATATTGAAGCACCCTGCAAACCCACTACTTTACCAATTGAGCTTCTGGGTACAATATTTTTGGGTGATCGTCTGAAATCGATTGCTACAGTTAGAGATAAGACTTACTCGGAAGCCGACGTTTATCGAGTGGGTGACGAAATTTATGGATCAGAAGGTGCCTTGGTTGCTGCTGTCGATCGCCAAATTCTGATCATTAATAATGCAGGCTCCAAGGAATGCATTGAATTGAATAAGCCATTGCCAAATCAGGCAAGCGACGGATTTCCTTCATTTGGCGCTCAAGATTTTGGATCTGCCCAAGGCGGAAGTTCTGAAATTGTTTTGGAAAGTTCTTATGTGGAGAGTGAATTAGGCCCAGGATTTGCTAAGATAATGGATGCAGCTCGATTTGTTCCAAATACAGTTGAAGGACAAGTCAATGGCTTCAAATTGTTTGCCATTCGCTCGGGATCGATCATTTCAAAAATCGGTTTGCAGAATAATGATGTTGTAACACAAGTAAATGACACAAGTTTGAAACAAGCTGAACAGGGTTTTGCATTTTATCAGGCATTGCAAGATGAAAAGGAAGTGCGGATTCAGGTTTTAAGGGGAGCGATGCCGGTCAATATCAATGTTCGAATCAAGTAGTTTGTTTTTGTGTGGATGGAGATCAAGTTTAGTAATGCAGTTAATGGATTGACTGCAAGGTTACCCAAGAAAGGGAGTTTATGGCAAAATCAATCGCTCAAAATCTAATTTCTGTAGGCCTCATCAATTTGATGATTGGGTCTAGCATTCCACAAGGTGCTTTTGCTCAAGACGATATGCCGCCTCCACCTGCGCCTGATGTTGGGACTAACTATGTGCCAGAGCCAGAAGCTGCGCCTTCGGTGCCGGATGTAAGCCGAGCAAATGTGACGAAAGTTGGTGGAGACACCGCTAAGGTCGTCATAGATGAAAAGAGAGGAGCGGAAGCGGTTCCTTCTGGTCAGGAGCTGGTCAATATGGATTTTCCTGAGCCGACGGAAATCAAAGATATTATTCGCGCCGTCGCCCTGTGGACAGGAAAAAATGTTATTTTGGATCGAAATGTCAGCGGTAAGATTCAAATCATTTCTCCAAAACGTGTGACAAAGGAAGAAGCCTATCAAGCGTTTCTTTCTGCTTTGAACGTTCTGCAGTTTACCACTGTAGAAACGGGAAAAATCATTAAAATTATGCCTATTAGAACCGCTATCAAAGGTAATTTGCGAACCTTTTTGGGTTCAAAATGGACACCATTGACAGATGAAATCATCACTCAAATTGTTCCTTTGAAATATGTTGATTCGAAGAGTATTCAAAATACCTTGAATAGAATTATCTCGCCGAACTCTATGGTGGCATATGAAAAAACGAATACACTCATCATTAGTGATAGCGGATATAAAGTTCGTCGAATCCTCGATATTTTAGATCTGATCGATGTCCAAGGTCAGCAACCTCAAGTGGCTTTTGTCCCTATTCGTTATGCTGATGCAAAGACCATTGTCGAGCGAGTTAGCGAAATATTGAAGGCCAATTCCGCAGGTGGAGGTTCATATGGTGCATTTAAATTGATGACCGATGAACGCAGTAACTCTGTTATCGTCTTTGGTCCTCCTCGAACTATTTCAGATGTTCAGGGTCTAGTGAAGAAATTCGACATTGAGATAGAAGACCCAACAAGGCAATCCACGATTCATGTACGACCTCTAGAGTATGCAGATGCCAAGAAAGTGGCCGCTACGCTGTCGTCACTTGCGCAAGGTAACAAAAACAAAAATCGGCCCGCAAGTAGCTTTGTTCCGCCGCCAATCAATGGAGTGACTCCAATTAGTGGAGCACAATCTATTTCAGCAGCTGAATTGGATGACAACACAAAAATTACTGCAGATGAATCTTCGAATTCATTGTTGATTACTGGAAGTCGGTCAGCGTATCAAAGTGTTAATTCAATTGTGAGAAAGCTTGATGTACGTCGAAGTCAGGTGTTTGTCGAAGCCGATATTTTGGATCTAACAGCGGGTAATCGCTTTGATTTTGGGACTTCGATTTTTGGCGGTGCAAAAGCTGGTCAAAATCCGTTGATTACCACTTGGCAAGGTAAGGATATGGTTGGATTGATTGGAGCACAAGCCGGCGCATCTACCTCAACCCCTGGTGCAGAAGCTGCTTCGAAAGTTGCCGGCACTTTTGCAAATGATTTAACGATTGGTATCCTTTCAAACCAAGAAGTTAATGTTCCTGGCATTGGAAAATTTAAGCCAAGTGCGCTCATTAAATTAATTAAAAGTGATGGCAATACAAGAGTCTTGTCCAGCCCTCATATTATGACGTCTAATAACGAAGAGGCTAAAATCGTTGTTGGTGAGAAGGTATTCTTTAGATCTTCTGAAACAAATGCCACTACAGGATTGGCTACTCCTAAAGTTGAAAAAGAAGATGTTGATTTAAGTCTAACTTTGAAGCCTAATATTTCGAATTCAAATTATGTCACCATGAAAGTGGATATCGAGGCCAGTTCTGTAGAGCTAGATGCCGATACTAAATTGCCGAAGGTTGCAAAACGAAAAACCAACCAAACAATGACTGTTAAGAATGGTCAGACTGTGGTCGTTTCCGGGTTGGTCAACACCAGTCAGTCGGAGCAATTCCAAAAAATTCCTTTGCTAGGCGACATTCCTATTTTGGGATGGCTGTTTCGCAATAGCACAATTAATCACCGTACTAATAATATGCTGATTTTTATGACGCCTCATATCATTCATGGTGCTGATGATCTAGCGGCGATCTATCAAAAGAAAGTAAAAGAACGTGATGACTATCTTGAATATGTTTATGGAAGTAATTTTAAGGATGATCGCTTTTATGCTTTGATGCCAAAAATGGAAGATGGCGCTTACAAACCTGATGCCTCCGACAACGCTGAAAAAGCGAGACGTGAGGCCGTGTTTAAGTCACTTCTCGATGATGAAGATACATCGACTGCAGCGTCAGTTAAAGAAGAAACGAAGTCTGATATGGCATCACCGACTCCTGTTCCTATGAATGCTACTTTGGGTGGATCTTCTGGTGGTTCGTCTATGGGTGGTGATTCAAGCCTTCCTCCGCCTCCAGTTCCTCAGGGTGGAGATGATATGGGCTCAGATATTCCTCCTCCACCTCCTCCACCTGAGCCAATTCCTGATTTGGGACCAAGTGGCGATTGAAAACGCATTGATTCATGAGTTCTTCATCTAATTTTGTGTATATGAATAAAAGAGGGTAGGGTTCTATGGCCACTTCAAATGACGAGAAAGATTTAGAGGAAGGTGCTATTGAAACACCGAAGTGGAGCAATTTGCCAACGGTCTCATTTCGCAAAATGGCGCGCAAAAGTTTGGGCGAAATTCTGACAGAGTCCACCAATTTAACTCAAGAGCAGTTGCAAACTGCGCTGAAGTCTCAGGAAACAAAGCAAGGTGGCAAAATTGGAGAGATTTTAGTCGAGCATAATTTAGTTACCGAAGAAGAGGTTTTAAAGGCTTTGGCCTTTCAGTTAGATTTACCCTACTACAATCGTTTGCCAATAAATGATATAGATCCCTCATTGATCGATAATATTCAGATACAGTTTTGTCGTGATAACCGAATTTTACCTGTAGCCCGTGATGATTTTAATGTGACTGTCGCAGTCGCAGATCCTTTGAACGTTTTTCCATTGGATGACTTGCGCCTGATTTTGTCGACCAATATTAATATGATTGTCTGCTCTCCACAGGTCATCGATAATGCCATTAACAGAGTCTATGAACGTTCAAACGATGCGAGTCAAAAAGTCATCGATGAGTTAAATGTTCCTGATATAAATGCAGAAGAAGATTTAGATCAAACGAGAGATTTGCTCGAAAGCTCCGACGATGAGAAGCCAATTATCAAGTTAGTTCATGGACTTCTTTCAAGAGCGGTTAAAGAAAAAGCTTCTGATATTCATATTGAACCCTATGAAACAGATGTTATGGTGCGGTTCCGCATTGATGGTTCATTGCAAGACAAAATGGAAATTCCAAGAAGACATGCGAGTTCATTAGCGTCTCGTGTGAAGATTATGGGGAAGCTGAATATTGCGGAAAAACGTGTTCCTCAAGATGGTCGTATCAGTATTAAAGTAGCTGGCAAGGATATTGATGTTCGACTTTCTATTCTTCCGACCGCGCATGGAGAGCGCATCGTCATGAGGCTTTTGGATAAGTCGAGCGGTGCAAAAAGATTAGATCAGGTCGGGCTTGATCCAGAGATTTATCAGCAATGGATCAAATTGGTGGAACAAAATCACGGAATTATTTTGGTTACTGGACCTACTGGATCTGGTAAGACGTCCCTGCTTTATGCATCATTGATGCATATCAACACAACTGATATCAACATACTGACCATCGAAGATCCAGTCGAGTATCAACTTGCCGGAGTTGGTCAAACCCAGGTTCAAGAAAAAGTAGGTATGACTTTTGCTGAAGGTTTACGATCGATTCTTCGGCAGGATCCCGATGTTATTATGATCGGAGAGATTCGAGACGGCACAACAGCCGGTATCGCCATTCAGTCGTCTATGACAGGTCACTTGGTGTTGTCGACAGTTCACACCAACGACACAGCGTCTACCATTACCCGATTTATGGATTTTAATATTCAGCCGTTTCAGATTACATCTGCTGTGATTGGGATTATTGCTACAAGGCTACTGCGAAAACTTTGTGTACATTGTCGAGAGGCCTACGTGCCCACAGACAGAGAATTGAGTTTAATGAGCATGACGCGAGAGGCGCTTGGGGATCGCAAGATCTACAAGAGTGGCGGTGGATGTGAGCGATGCCATGGAATTGGGTACAAAGATCGAATGGGTGTTTATGAGTTGCTAGGTTTCAATGATGAGATTCGTGAAGTAATATCAAGATCTCAAGATGGAAAGGTCATTAAGAAAGTCGCCGTAGCACAAGGAATGGTGACCCTTAGACAGGCTGCAATTAAGAAAGTTTTAACTGGTGTGACATCATTAGAAGAAGCAATGCAGAATACTCAATCCGATGATTTCGATGATTGATTAGGGGGCTTTTGTGCCAGTCTATCGCTATAAAGGTTACGATGCTGCGACCGGAGCAAACCGAAAAGGGTCCGTCGAGGCTGACTCTGCCAAATCTGCTCGAACTCGCTTGAAGCAGCGAGAAAAAATAATTGTATCCGAGATAACGGAAGAAGTTGCTCTTGAAAAGATGAAGAAGAAAAAGTCCTTCTTCGGACAAAAGGTTAGCACCCAAGATATTGCGATTATGACAAGGCAATTTGCGACGCTTCAAGCTGCACATTTACCATTGGATGAAACACTCAAAGCATTAACCAGCCAAGTTGAAAATGAGTTACTTAGAAACGCGCTGAACAATGTCAAAGAGCAAATTAGTGAAGGAAAAAGTTTGCATGAGGCGGTCGGATCCTTTCCTTCGATTTTTGATCGCCTTTACGTCAACATGGTCAAAGCAGGGGAATCGTCCGGAACATTGGGATTGGTTCTACAGCGCGTCGCCGACTTCATTGAAAATACTGTAAAGGTTAGGGGTCAGATTCAAGGCGCAATGATGTATCCTGTGGTTATGATTGCGGCGATGGGGCTCATCACGGCATTCATGTTTGTATCCGTCGTTCCCAAGATGCAAAAGATATTTGTCAGTTTGAAGGTGAAGTTGCCTTGGTATACTGAATTGCTCATTAGTATCAGCGAGTTTATGCAAACCAGGTGGTATATCATAATTGCTGGCGGTATTTTTGCAATTTGGTATGGTCGTCGGTGGTATCAGTCTCCTGCTGGTCGGCGAAAATTTGATGAAAAGATTCTTAAACTTCCAATTTTCGGACCAATTGTAATGCGGACAAATGTTTCTGCGTTTACAAAAACTCTTAGTACATTATTGGCGTCCGGCGTGCCTATTTTAGGGGCGATCGAGATCACGCGCAACATTATTGGAAATACATTGATTGCAGAAGCACTTGATGCAGCAAAAACGGCGGTTCAAGAAGGGCAAAGCCTAGGCGTTTCCATCGAAAAGTCTAATTTGTTTCCACCCCTGGTTACCTACATGATCATGACTGGCGAGAAAACAGGTCAATTGGAGGAAATGCTTCAGCACGTTGCTGTTGCCTACGATGCAGAGGTTGAGCGTAAGGTGGAGGCATTGATTGGTCTGATTGAGCCTGCGATGATTATTATGATGACATGTGGTGGCGGAGCTATACTCGGTGCATTGATGGTTCCGATGCTTTCTATTATGAATCAAATGCGATAGAATACGAAAATAGAAGTTGAAGAGCCGTTTAGAAAATTCTGAGTTCAAGGAGCAAGGAGAGAAAAAGGCAGGGGCCCCCAGCGAGACTCGCAGCTGGGGTGAGTATTCAAAATACTCGAGCATTTTTCTAGACGAAGAGACGCAGGAATCGGGATTTTTAAACTGGCTCTGAAGTAGGAAATTTTTTTAGGAGACAAATATGTTGAAGTCACAGTGGCGCAATTCGTTTTTGAGAAATACTACTCGTGGACCGCTTGCTCAGGCCGGTATGTCGATGATTGAAATTATGATTGTAGTGTCTTTGATTGGTATGCTTATGACCTACATCGTTCGAAACGTTATGGTCAGTGCAGATAGTAACAAAGTTAGTCAGACCAAAATATTAATGAACATGCTTGTTCAGGACCTACAACGTTACCGTATTGACAACAATAAGTATCCGACGACAGACCAAGGTCTAAATGCCTTATTGAACAACCCAGGTGGTGATGTCAAAAATTGGCGCGGACCTTATACAGAAGACAATAAACTAACTGATCCATGGGGCGAAAAAATCCAATATGAATCTGATGGACGAACAGTAAAAATGATGTCTTCTGGTTCAGACCAAATCATGGGTAATGAAGACGATATTTTCTATCCGGAAGCCAAACCAGCTGAGGCAGCTGGAGGTCAATAAATTTTTAGAGGTTTTGCTGGTGCGGTTTGACTGACTCTAGAGATCCTTGGCGTCATATAGAGCGGCTTTTACCGGTGGATAACAGGCCGCCACTGTATGAGGTAGGTAGAGAAGCGAATGTTTCAATTTCGCCATTGATTTGATAATTCTTCACTGGGTCCCCTTTCGTCTTAGGAGCTGATTGAGTGCTTTGAATAACGGTGCTTGGACGATAAAAATTGGATTTTACCTGTGCGTAAATGAGCTTTTTTTTATGACGAGCAACTCAGAGCTAAACCAAAGCAAACAGCTATTAAACCTCTTTGAGGTCACTATGCCATTACCAGATGAAGGTACCTTCCACCCAATAGAAAGAAATTCTTCCTTTAGAAGTGGTTTCATAATGGGGCTGTTGAATTTTGCCAAGTTCAAGGCAAGAGCGAAGAAAAAAGCGGAGTGTATTCAACATACTCGAGCATTTTTTCTGAGCGAATTAACGCCGAAATTGGCAAAATTCAACAGTTCCATAATGTCAAACCGGCCCAATATTCAATTGGCACATAATCAAAGTGGTATGACCATGATAGAGATTATGCTGGTGGTCGCCTTGATTGCCTTGATCTATTCCATAGCGATTCCTCAATTTAGTCTGAAATCAGGAACAGAAGTAGCAACTAAGACACAACGCCTTGCCGATGATATTCGAAGTGCGTTTGATATGGCCGTATTAAGCAATAAGACGCATAGAATCGTTTTTGAATTGGCGACAGGAAAATATCATTTAGAGGTGGCCGACGGCATAGTGCAGTTAGAGGAACCAATCTCTGGACATGACCCGACGGAAGATGAAGTAAAGGCAAAAGAAGAGGAATTTGCGTCTCAAACCAAAGAATATGAATCTATGGCAGGTGATCCCGTCAAAGATGAAGATGGAACTCCAATCGAAGGAAGTAACATGTCACCGATTCTTAGGAATCGGAGTCGCGCTGCGCCAACAAAGTGGACGCAGATTGATAATCTGGAATGGAATAATCGCTCATTGGGAGATTTTTTGCTGATCTCGGAAATGCAAGCAGAGCATCATGCTGAAAAGCAAGTGATGACAGAACTTGGTCCGAAAGGGCGGGCATTTTTATATTTTTTTCCGCAGGGCTACGTAGAACGAGCATTTATACGTGTGGCATTAAAGAGTGATGATATGGTTATAGATGATTCTCAACCACCTTACACAATCACGACAAAATCTTTCTTGGGTAATGCTAATGTTCAATCAGGCGTCGTAGAGTTTAATGTGAAAGAAGCAGATTCAGGAGATGATAACGAGTGAACGATTCGACCTCAAAATTTAGATCGGACGCTAAGGAGCGTAGCTTCTCCTTGTTAGAGACAATGGTTGCGGTGTCATTGGTTGCCGTTGTCATGGTGGAAATGACTGGCATTCAAGGAAAATCGATTGCCTTTAATGATTTTGGAAGAAAGGCCCTTCAGGCGACATATCTTGCAAAAAGGATCATGTCTCAAATTGAGTATAATGCGACGATTCGTAGCCCTTTGAAGAGCATGGAAATGAATGAGTCCGACAAGACTTTTGATGATTTCCCAGATTTTACCTACAGCGTAAAGATTCAACCACTACCCAAAACTCTAGATTTTATGTTTAAAGTCTTTTCGGGGGGGATGTTGGGTGGAGACGAAGGTGACTCGAAAAGTGAGAAGGATGATGATGGGGTTGGCGCGATACTTGCTCAAATAAAGCCAATGATTGAGCAATCTATAGGTGAAGATCCTATTTGGATGGCAAATGTAGAAGTTTCATGGCCAGAAGGGGCAAGTCGGAATAAAACATCATTGTCTTTGATGTTAACGGATACAAAAAAATTGGAAGAGTCACTCGGAAAATTACTGGATGCGGCCCCACTACCTACGGAAGGCTCAGCTCCACCTCCTGCAAATTCGGGCGCGCCAAATGGTTCGACATCTGCAGCATCACCTAAACCATCGCCCACTCCAGGGGCAGTACCATGAAAATTCATGTTAAAAATTTTTTAAATAATTTCCGAGAGCAGAAGCTCAAAATCAAGTGTTTCGATCCATTGCCAAATACAGCCTTATACCAAACCCAATCGGGTATGACTCTTTTAGAGATTATGGTGACGATGGGTATTTTGCTGTCATTGACAGTGGCTGTGTCTAGTCTCCTCAGGTCAACACTCGATGTAAAGCAAGCTCTCGCAAGGGAGTCAAGAATCAATCATCGATTGTCATTGGCTTCGTCTCGAATCGCTTATGATATAGAGCACGCATTTATTACAGGTCTCAATGACGAGCATCGAGGTGGTGCAACCAGGAGATTTAAAACAATATTTAAAATTGATAAAGGCGGCGAAACAGACAAATTGTACCTTTCGACATCTGGTCAGATGCCCCTACGAAAACTCGCTAAAGAAGGCGATACTGGCTATGTTGTCTACGAGGTGCGGGATGCAAAAGATGCTCCTGGTCGAAAACATTTATATCGAGGTTATTCGCCTTTGACACTAGACGATTTGAAGGCAGATCCCCCCATGAAATTATTGGTTAGAAACATCAAGTCAATAAAAGTGATTCCCTGGAGGGGTGATGATTGGACTACCGATAGATGGGATAGTTCTCGCGGCGAATGGCGAGATCGACTGCCTCAGATGGTTAAACTTGAGATTGATACCTGGAGTGAAGACGATAACGTGGGAACTGAAGCGAATCCTATAGCGCAAAGCGGAGAGCCTGGAGTCGTGTCAGTTAAAACAGTGGTGAGACTCCAGAATGCTCGATTTATGAAGGAAATAAAGCAACCAAACACGTCAATGAGGCTCTATTAATGAATTGGAAAGATATGTTTCCAAAAACTATTCTTCTTTTTCCCATTGAATTGGAAGAGGGTGAGCCTGAAAGCGAAAAAGGAACAAAAAAATCGCGCGGCGTTGCTATGATTGTAGCAGTCATGATTATTTCACTTATGATGATGTTCGCAAGTGACTACATTGTATCATCTAGTGTTGATTTGACGCTTGCTTCTGCGGAAAGAGACAATGTTAAGGCAGAGTATATTGCGAAGTCTGGTGCTAACTGGGCTCTTTGGCTAAACCTTTTTGATTATGGACTCGATGTTCAATTTTCGAGTGCAAAAGATCCTGCAATGACACAAGCAAAGGCTGCAATTGGCCCCCTATGGAATAAGTTAAATGATATTTTTTCCTATGACATGCCAGTAGATCTAACAAAAGTCGACAAATTTGCGGCTTTGTTTGGACTAAGCGAAGTCATGGATTCTAAAATTATTGATTTCTTTAAATCAATGGATGGTGAATTGGGTGTTTTGGCTGAAGATGAAGGTGGAAAAATAAATCTAAATGTTTGCTACCAAAATCAAACCAATTGCAAAATAATTATTGCTCAGTTGACGGCTCTACTTGGTTGTACCGAAGTAGAAAGGGAATTTCTGAAGCAAAATAACATTAAACCTGAGGAAGTTGCTGCGAAGATTCAAGATTGGATAGATCAAAACTCAGCCGCTGAACCTAATAGCGGTGTATCGAGTGAAGACGACCCTTATCAAAAGCGAACACCAACATTTAAATCTAAAAATAGTCCCATGGATACTCTGGACGAACTTAAGATTGTTGAAGATTGGTCCAGTGATCTCCATAGTTATTTTTCGCCCTACCTGACGGTTTATCCTTTTACACACTCACAGGATAAGGATAAGTCCGCATTTAAACTTAATGTGAATTCCATGAATCAAGAAGTTTTAAAGTGTTTTTTCTCTAAGGAACTTGGTAGTCCGGAATCTAAGCAAAATTTTGTAAAGAAGTATAAAGAACTCGTTGATCAGGGCGGGCAGGTTGCCGGAGATGATAAAGCGCTGCAGTCTTTGCTTAAAGATGTCATTGGATTTCAACCAGACGCTGCCGAAAAGGGGAAAGAAACAGATAAATCCAATTGGCTCACGACTCAAAGTAGAGCTTTCAAAGTTCGAGCTAAAGGAATCGTTGGTAATCAAACAAGAACCGTTGAATTTAACATTGAAAGACAGTCAATTGCGCAACGAAAGGGTACGACAGGACTGTCTCCATGGAGGCTCAACGGATTCAGCATGAAATGAATTTTTTAGGCTGTAATTTGACTTTATGGGCAATGCCTACGAAAATGATAAGGAGCTGTTTTTGTGGGCAAAAATATTGAGCGCTGCCAAATGATTTGCATTTGTTTGGCAATAGTTCGAGATTTTGGATCTGTCGATGAAAGCTCAAATCGGTTGTGACTTTAACGTGTCCTTTCATCACACAGTGATTTTGTTTTCACAGGCATTAAAGATGCTTGGAGCTGAGATATTCTCGTACCTTCATTCTGTTACGCAACTTTTTTGAGGCAGTGAAATATGCAGAAGATTATTGGACTTAATATTGGTAGCTATTCAATTAAAGCTGTAGAAATTGTTAATACTTTGAAATCGTATGAAATTACTAATTTTTATGAAGTCGTCATTCCTTACAGTGCCGACGTTGAGCCTGATATATTGATTCCCCAAACTATGGAAAAGTTATTCCTTGAGAATGATTTACACGCCGATCGAGTATTGACTGCAATGCCAGGGCAATACATCTCATCGCGAATCATTCCGCTGCCTTTTTCTGATCCTCGAAAAGTCGATATGGCGGTAATCTCCGAGGTAGAAGATGCCGTTCCCTTTAATTTGGATGACATGATCGTTGATCATCAGATTTTAGGGACAGTTGGTGACAAAACGTTAGCTATGGTTGTCATGACTAGAAAGAATTTTCTGAAGGGATTTCTCGAGCATCTTCAGCGTGTAAAAATAGATCCCAAAGTGGTCGATGTTGATAGTTTATCCTTTTACAATCTGGCACCATACCTACGCTTAGATCCGCTAGATTGTGTTGCGATGGTCGACATTGGTCATGAGAAGACGTCAATGTGCATTGTTCAGAATGGCGTCTTAAAGATGTTTAGAAGCATCAACATGGGCGGGGCATTTTTAACTGAATTTCTTGCAAGAGATTTGGAAACGACTGTCTACGAGGCGCAAGAAGTAAAACATCGAGTGAGTCGTCTAATCTGCGAAACGGACCCAGGAGCAGATCTAAAGCATGATGACCGTATCATTGCTGAAAGAATGACTCTTGCGACAAATGCAATTGTGAAAGAATTGGGTCGTACATTGTATGCCTACAAAACTTGGGATAAAGGCAAGATCTCGAAAATACTGCTCAGTGGTGGAACCTCAAAAATTCGCAATATGGATGCCTATCTGGCAGAGCAATTGAGTATGGAAGTATATATCAATCGCCTCGATCAAAGTGATTTGAAGATTGATACGATCTTACAAGAAAAATTGTTGGTTATGCCGCAAAGTGTTGCAATTGGCATGCGTGCGGTTGTTGGGGGGCGAAAACATAGCCAAATTAACTTGCGCAAGGGTGAATTTGCATACGTTCAAAATTACGAGCAGCTTGCCCGCGGCGGTAAGATTGTTGCTAAGATTTTGGGAATTGCACTTGTGCTTTTAGTCGTCTCGTACGCATTTAGATCGATTCTATATAACAAACAAATCGCAAATCTTGAAAAAGAATATCAAAAGGAATTTTCAGGCATGCAGGGGGCGCTGAAAAAGAAGCCTGCACCTAATACTGCATTTGCGAAATTGAGAGCTGATGTAAAGACGCAGTTAACAAAAGATATTGGAAGCAAGAGAGATGCTGTGCAACAATTCTTGAGTGCAACCTCGACGAGTCCCGCATTGCTCGCATTAAGTGATTTAAGTAGTGGAATTCCGAAAACCGTCAAGATTGATATTGTTCAATTTGCTTTTACTCAGCTTCCGTCTACATCTAACGGTAAGCTTGTTATTAAAGGCGAGACTGATGGGTACTCGTCTGTGGAATCCATTAAAGAGTCCATTAAAAAGATAAAAACCATTACGGATTTAGAGGAAAAGCAATCCGGTGGAAAGCCTGGCTCAGACAATAAAATCATCGAGTTTACGTTTAATGCAATTTATAAACCTGAAACGGGCGCCCAAGCGAAGCTTTAGGAGACTTTTTTTATGAGTGGCATTGCAGTTTTTCAAGAACAAGTTAAGAGTCGTTTTGACTTTTTTGTTAAAGAGATTCGAAAGCGCACCGTAGGTGCAAATAATGAGCGTTTGGACCTTTTGGTCGATAGTTTCTATAAGCTCGAAGGCCCTCAGCGAAATTTGGTCCTTGGTGGTGGAATAGCGGTTTTGGTATTAGTTGTTCTGGGTCTTGTGGGGCTTTATTTCGCACAGGTTAACGGACTCAATCGAGAGTTGAATAAACGGTTTGATGCGCTATATGAATTACGCCAGATGAAATCCGATTTTTCTAAAGAAGATATGCGATTTAACAAGCTTGTTGAGGCCGTCCTTGGCTCAGCTGGAGGCCTTCGGATAAAGCCCTATTTTGAAAAAATTGCAAATGATCAAAATGTTCAAATTGAAGGTCTTACAGAAACAAAGGTTCCTCTTGCTGCTGACAATCCCATGTCGGAAAAATTGCAAGAAGTTAAGGTCGAAATGCGATTGAATAATATTTCTCTTCCGAGGCTGCTAAATTTTATCGTTGAGGTCGAGAAAGGTAGCGGCACCATCCGAGTTCAAGATTTGCAGATAAAGTCGAGGTTTGGCACTAAACTTTTTTTTGATGCACAGCTAAAAGGACATGGCTTTATCCCTTTAAATTGAGGTTTTTTTTAGAATGAAAAATGTATATCGCAATTTTGGTTTGGCTATTTTATTCCTAGTTAGTTTTGGTTTGTTTCTGTATCTGTCTTTTCCATATGGCGTTCTGAAAGAGGCGCTTGCTTCGCAGATTCAAATGACCACAGGAATCCGAGTTAGAATTGAGGAATTGGGCCCAGCAATCCCGTTGGGATTCAAAGCGACAGGCGTCGAAATTCTTGGAGCCGGAGGAGCGAAGGTTTCTCTTTCTAAAGTAAAGGCGTCCATTTCTATCCTTCAGATTTTCCTATTAAATGCTGGAATCAATATTGATATCGAAGCCAATAACAAAGGCTATCTTGAATTGGGCGTCGGCGTTCCAATTTTAAGTCTTTTCTCAGGTAAGGATATCTTGCCGTCCTACGTTGATGTCGAGGCAAAATCGTTTCCGTTAGATGGAATAGTTTCATATGCACTTAAAACAGTTGCGAATAGTGAAAGTGCTGCTGCCGTGGCCGGCCCAATGATTGCTGCTCTTGGATTTAAAGGAAATTTAGATGGAACAATCAAGCTAAACCTAGATACTGCCGCTCTACCTAAGTCTACAGGTCAGGTTGCTCTTAAGATTAATAATGCGTCATTGATCTTAAGTGACCCCTCCATAGCTTTGCCAGATCAAGTCTTTAAGAGTGCTCTAGTTAAAGCTGATTTGTCAGGAGGATCGTTTAAGATTGATCCATCGAGCCGGTTTACTGCGGATGAGTTAGAGTTTGGGGCTGATGGTAAAATTGGTGTGAAACAGAATATTGGTTTGTCTGATATGGATTTGAAGATCATGGTCAAGTTGAGCGGCGGGCTCAACGAGAAGTTGGGCTGGGTGATGGACGGCCTTTCAGGAGGGGCTTCTAAAGGCGGCCTTATGAACCTTCAACTTGCTGGTAGTCTTGCTCAACCTGTCGTAAAAGGCTCACAAGACGCTCAATAGATAGGGCTTGGTCAGAATTTGCTAACTCGGCATTGTTTGTCGCAGGAAAGTTGCTTATTCACACGACCTAAACCCCGCTTTTTCAACCACGCACGCCGTGATTCCGCTAATTCTGAGTCAGCTCTAGATAGTTGCGTTGCATCCAGGAGCATTTTTCAGCCGAGATTTTGACTTTGCTATATAAGTTGTCGTAGAATTATTATGAGCAGCAACAAAAAATATGTTGGTAAGGCGATTGTGAAATGGACACTTGGGCAGACCGCTCGTTGAGGGCCCTGAAAGTTTATTTGGATCGTGGCGCTTTGGCATTGGCGGATCTCCGTGAGAAAAAATTTGACGAGGCCGATGAATTGCTCA
Organism: Pseudomonadota bacterium; assembly: GCA_026390495.1. Taxonomy (GTDB): domain Bacteria; phylum Bdellovibrionota_B; class Oligoflexia; order Oligoflexales; family RGVZ01; genus CAMDKS01. The sequence goes on from JAPLFV010000315.1 coordinate 25,447, forward strand.
GAAAACGAAAGGCTGCATTCCTGAATTTTAAGGCTGCAGATCATTTAGCATTACTCGAGGGATACACAGAGGATCAAAGATTGGAGCTTCAAACGTTGACTGGGCAGATAAATGATCAAAATCAACAGTTAATGGAATCATTAGAAGAAGCGAAAGGACAGTTGGGTAGTCAGTTGCAACAATTGTCCAAGGCAAGAGCGGCAGTCAAGAAGTATCGGTCAAACGAATTCGATGAATTTAATTTTGAAAAGTCAGTGTAACGACAATCTGGAGGTTGAGAATGACATCATCAAGTAAACCAAAGTTAGCTCTTCTTTACGGAACACTACCAACCGTGGAAGAGATTGATCAGTTTCAATTGATGAAGGACCAGTATGAAGTCTTTGTGATTGCTCCTGAATCGATTGTTGACTACATTTCTCGAATGTCTCACTTCAACGACCTGCGTTGCTTAGCTCTTCCTGATCATGATGAAAATCCGACATACGTTCCAGGCCTTGAAAGAGCTCTGGTTGGGTTCGATATCGTCGTTGTGAAGGAACGGTTAGGTTTGTATGCTTTCCAAGCTGTCAAAGCAAAATGGAGAAATGGATTTAAGCTGGTTGTTTGGGTCGATAATTTGGTTCCATTTCCAGGCGATGATATGGATCAATTTAGAATTATCAGAAGTGAATTAGCTGCCGCTGCAGATTCATTTTTGGTTCAAAGCGACGCGGCACGTGAAGCATTGCTCCTTGAGGGTATTGATGCTAAACGCATTTCTTTTGTGGAACCTTGGGTTAGGGTTCGAGTAAAGCGCAGTCATAAGAATAGAACGAAGGCGCTTCAAACTTTGAAGTTTAAAGACTCCGATTTTGTCGTGGCCCATTTAGGTCAAATCGAGTGGGAAGAGGATTTACAGTTATTGGTTCATGCAGCTAGAAAAGCTATGAACGACAATGTTTTGCTCAAACGAAGATTGAAAATTTTGATATGTGGAATCGGATCTTACAATGAGGAATTGAATGTTAGAGCACAGCAGCTGGGACTGGAAAACAGGCTTCAGTTTGTATCGCCTGGTCGCGATGGAATAGACACGGTGCTATTGGCTTGCGACGCACTTTTCTGCAGCGCGACATCCAATAGGGATCGTCTAGAGGGTGATCCCTACAGGTTGATTACGGCAATGTCCATGAAGATACCAGTTATTGCAAGTCGTGGACCAATTGTTGAAGAGTATGTTGGGAAGCATAGAGTGGATTTCTGCCCAGGATCTGTTGAAAGTCTAGCCGCAGCAATCGTAAAAGCTTCAGAGGCGAAAGCCTTGGTAAATAACATTGCCAATAAGAATTTCGCAACCTTTGAACAGCGTTTTGGTGCGGAACGAGTTGCGAGAAAAATGTCTTCATATTTTGCAGCTGTAGGCGCAGCTGATTTGCGACAAGACTTCAATGCAGTTGATCGTCGAGTGATAGAGATTGAATCTCGAATTTCAAATGGTGAATATGTTGATGCTGTCGACATTATTGAAGGTCTATTCAACACTGGAATTGTTCCGGTCTATCACCAGGCAAATCTACATCGATTGATTGGAGACTGTTTTGTTAAATTGGGTGATATGAACAGCGGTAAAGCGGCTTACACAAAAGCACTTGAGTTAGATCCATTCTCTGCGAAAGCGCAGATTGGGCTTGGTACTATAGCTTTGACGCGCAGCAGCTATGATGTTGCGGTCATACATTTCCAACGTGCCGTTAGTGTTGCCTTGAATGATGAAATGTCATGTTTGGGCTTAGGTCTAGCTTTTGAAGGCTTGGGCGAGCTTAACGAAGCCAATAAATGGGTGATTAGTGCTCTTAGATTGAATCCACTCAATACCGCAGCGTTGTTTACCATTGTAAAAATTGCTTATGCGAGAAATCTGTTTACTGATGCACGGGAAGGCCTGTGTAACTACATTTCTAGAAAGCCGCATGATACGAATATGCTGTTTAGCCTAGCTGGGCTGGAGTTCAAATCAGGAAATTTAGCTCAGGCTGAGCAGATTACACGACAGATTCTTGCATTTGATCCAAATGATACACGAGCACAACAATTTCTATCACAAATTGTGGATGACCAGAGCGAGTCTCAAACAGGTGGATTGCGAGGGTAGATTTTGAACTGCGGAGTTTTGAGTTTATGCTAAAAAGAGTGACCATAAATCAAAGAATTCTGCCAGTTCCTATACCTGTGAGAAATCTTGGCGAAGCCTTGGCGTGGGTTGAATCAACTTTCGTTGATGCTGGTCAATCAATTACCTCTGTGGTGTTGAATGGCACCCCTATGATTGATCTACTAGCCGATAAAAAATTTATAGCCGCTCAATTTTTAAATGATTCATCTAAGGTTGAATTTAAAATTGAAAGTCCGGTAGATTTAGCGCTTCAAAGTCTTGAGACATCTCATAACCTTTGTGGCGCAATACTCCGGAATATTAAGTATCTCGCAGTTCATCTTTGGCAATCTAATGCGCATGAAGAACAACCCGAGTTGTCTCAAATGCATGAGGATGTTGAAATAATAATGGAGCTGGTAGACCATGTTCGAGTTTTAGGGGTTGAAACTTGTATTGATTTTGGCCCCATATTAGATATGCAAGCACGGCTAAAAAAACTAAATTTGTCTCTTTCTGCGGCGCTATCTCGTTCTGATTGGAAGGGATGTGCTCAGGTGTTGTTAAGAGATACCAACTCAACGACTGGGCTTGAAAGTACTCTAAAAGAGCTGCAGGAGGAACTTGAGTCCTCCCATCTGCGCCTGTTAACGTCTCGATCTACTAAGGCCGGAAATCAATAGTCCTTAGTTCTCTTGAAAAGCACAAAATCAGTTTCTTT
>JAPLFV010000251.1 GCA_026390495.1 Pseudomonadota bacterium
ATCATTTCCAATGAAAATGACATGAAATTTCGATCAAAAACTAAATGATCATAAACGTCCTTAAACCTAATATTCTGAAATGATGTTCATATTAATTTTTTATTTGAATAAGCCAAAATTGCATCGATAGAAATCAATCAAGGTCCGGCAACATATGCCGAGGTAATGTGTATATTTATGTAGAGACTAGGTCCTTTGTTACTCCGCAATGAATTTATCCAGAACTGTTTGGAGATCTGTTTTTATGAAAAATTTAAAAAATTATGATTCTATAGGACAATTCATTTTAAAATCATGGGTGAAGACTCTGCTAGTCGCTTTATCAGTCACCAATCTTTCATCGTGCGATCAGGAGCCAGAAGGAGAAGCGACTAGTACCAGTGTGCGTAAGAAAAATCCGGAGTCGACACCGGCGAGCACTCCTGTGGCGTCAGTGGCACCAACACCTACTGCCGCACCCAGTTTCTCGTTGCAGTCTGGTATCGTCAGTTATGGAGAAGCTATCGACCAGAATCACCAAACTGGAGGGCCCAATTCCTCTGCGTTAAATCCTGTTACCGGACGGCCAGGTGTTGCCTACTACGACAAATCCATTCCTAGCTCCGGTACAACTGCCGTTGGCGCGCTTAAATATGCACAGATGAATTCGGCGGGTGGATGGGATGCGCCGGTCGTTGTCGATCAAAACTTTGGAACTGCCGTTTGTGGGTCGGCCGGATCAAATTGCATAGGAGCTGCGAACGCCTTAGCCACTGGTGCAAATGTCGCAAATATTATTTCGTTGGCTTATAAACCAAATGGACGCCCAGTCATTGCTTACGTGTTTGGTACCACATTGACAGCTGGAAAAGCCGTGAGAATTGCAGAACAAACCGACAACTCCGAATGGAGTATTAGCGCGGTCACATACACTGGATTTTCGACCGTCAATGTTACTAATGATCCAATCAAAGCAGTGAGTTTGTATATTGATAGTAACTCTCAGTTGCACATCGTATTTGCGGTGTACGCGGCCACTGTTACAAATTCCAGATTGGTATATGCGTTTAGGGATTCGGCTGGGAACTGGGCAACATCTCACGACATTGCTAATATTATGCCTGGAGGTACGTTAGCTTTAGGTGGAGGCATGAATCAGGGCTCGATTGCAAAATGCTCGCTAGACGGAAGCTTGATTACGACATCCTCGATTATTACAGGAGCGGGAACATCGACTGCAAATTTGCATAAATGTATTCTCGACAATACTGGAAAATGTGCGAATGCTGGGTCTTGGACTACTTTGTCATTAGCAACCCCTTTAACATTGGGGACAAATCCTGTGACGGTCGCAACTGGTATAGGGGGAGGTAGGCAGGTAGTACTAATTGATAGTGCTAATCGAGTAATCGTTGCTTCAACTACTGGGACCACGGGTATAAGGGTTGCGAGATCGAACCAGACCTGTAGTACCGCATTGGGAAGTATGACATGGAATGCCGCATCTCCACAGATTACGACAACGAGTGCTGGTGTTTCTGGAATTGAAATGATCGCATCATCGACGGAGCTTATGCTTCTTTATGGTGTCACAACAACAAGTATTGCAATAGCGAAAGCGAACCTCGACTTAACCGCCGGTTTTCCAGCCGGGAATATTCACACCATTGAGTCAACAACACTTGGTAATGACGGGGTCGACCTGGAGTACTCTCCGAGCGCGAATACTTTTTATGGATTCTACGCCCAGTTACCCGCAGCCGCATTAGGTTCGACGGGAAATGATATCAAGAACGTCTATGGATATCCTTCCGATATATCTTCAACTGGAACGACGTCATGGACGGTCATTGATCAGACTACCAGTGCAATGTCGTCGACGGCGGTGCCGGTTATTGGTAGTGCAGTCTCCAGTAGTGGCACAATTGGGTACGTGTATTTTCATCGTGATTTTGCAACTAGTCCGAGCGCGACATCAAGGCTCTATTATGGCGAGCAGGTAGGTTCGGTTTCACGACCTCAATTTACTCGAAATTTAGTGCAGAATTTTAGTGATTCCGCGGCCGCTTCAACGAATTTTGTCGGTCAGTTTCCGAGCCTAGCTTATGATTCCTCCAATAATCCAAGTATAGCATTTATTGATTCCAACACGGCGTCTACGGGCTTACTGATGCTTGCTCAAAGTACTAACGGTGGTTTATCATTTTCGGCCTCAAAATTGGATGGTGCTAGCACCACAGTGGTGGCCAAATACCCATCTATTCAGTATTATGGAAGTACGTTGGGAATCGCTTACTATGATGAAGCTGCGGCAAATAGCGCGCTGAAATTTATTAAATATGAAGCTGGCGGGTCAGTAAGGCGATATAATGTCGATGGTATATCAGGAGTGACAGGGACGGGCTGTTCCACGACAGAAGACGCAGGAAAATTTGCATCTTTTGCTTGGACAACCGACGGCCGACCTGTGATCGCTTACCAGTCCAATCCAAGCAGCATTAAATCTCTAAAGATTGCTTATGCTTCTGAGGCAATTTCCAGCAGTACTTATACTTGGACTTGTGTCACATTAGATACTTCAGGAGGTACGAGAGCTGAAGGAATCGACCTTACAGTTGATTCCTCTAACAAGATTCACATCGCTCATTTGGATCAAACTGTTGCTGATGTAAGGTATGTTACTTGCTCCAATTCAGTAGGATCTTGCGTTGCATCTGGTTCGGCCGCTTTTACTGCTGAAAGGATATCTCTTTTAGGGGCCATTGTAAGCAATGCGTCAAGACCTCAAATCAAGGTTTCGTCAGATGGCACTAGAATGGTTGCGTTTCATTCGTCCTATGACGGGCTTGTATTGGGGGAAAAATCCTCTGGTGCTACCACATGGACGCTTACTGTTTTAGATGACGGTATTACCAATGGAACTACTTTCACCAAGGCAGTAGGTCAGTATGCAGCTATGGTTTTGAAGGCAAATAAGAAACCTGGAATATTTTATAGATCTGCTGAAAATTGGCTGAAATGGATGTCCTATGAAACGCAATGAATTGAGGTCGAATTTTTGAAATATTTTTTTAAAAATATTGTATTGCGAATTGGATCCTCCAGGACGGGTGCGGGAATCATTTTCGTAAGTTTGCTGATAACGGCGCAGACGGCGAAAGGCGAGTTTAGGACAGCTGCTGAATATTCATTTGGAACTCCAGTTACGGAGTCTGAATCGGATTATGCCCCTACAAAGGTGTCTCACTTTGGATTAATTTCATCTTATTGCGTAAGAGCTGCTTATATGTGCTCTGGCATTGGCTATCGCCAAGGTACCTTTTCCGGCACCTATAAAGTTTCTGTCGAGACAGCAGACGAAGAAGTCGATGCAAAGGCAGCGCACACCATTACACAAAGACAATTTCTTGGAGCACTCGAATTTTACCCGCTGTTTTTTGCGAGAAAAAAGAGCCTACTTCTTCTAAATCCTTATATCAGCGCCACGGCAGCATATACCTCTTACACGTCCAAACTGGCTAAACTCAATTCTGAGTCACTTGACAGTTTAAGCGTTGCGAAGAACGGAACAGCTACGAACTTTGAATATGGATTGGGATTCGAGTTGGGAGTTACTGAAAGTCTTTCAATGTCTGCAGGATTCATTTCCGCAAAACCAAAGTATAAAATTGTGGACCAAGATGTCTCTCTTCTTACTCAATCTATTTTGCTTTCAATGGCATGGACAACCAAATAAAATAATTGGTGCCGTACGACTGACCCTTTCCTAAATCGCTTGCAAATCGGAATCGGTGCCGTACGACTGACCCTTTCTTAAATCGGTTGCAAATCGGAATCGGTGCCATACGACTGACACCAATCTTAAAAGTGTCAGTCGTACGGCACAAATTTACAGTACCAGTCGTACGGCACCAATCTGTGTCTAATTGATCTGCCAAGCTTCAAATGTCTTCCAAGCAGTCAAAGTCTGGAGCGCCTTTCGTTCGGATTTGCCGAGGCCTTTTTGCTTGGGAATTGGCGGGAGCAGTCCAAGGTTGGCATTCATTGGTTGATAGTCTCCCAATGTCCCTTCTGTGACATATCGATGAAGGGCGCCAAGCATCGTTTCTTTCGGTGGAGTTTTAAACGCCTCACCAAGAACCTTTGCGCCGAGAGCTCGACCAGCCAACAAGCCAATGGCCGCAGATTCTGTATACCCTTCAACTCCTGTCACTTGACCCGCAAGGAAAACCCGGTCGTTCGATTTAAAGGACAAATCTGCCGAAAGAGCCTCTGGGCTCTTTATATAGGTGTTGCGGTGAACCGAACCAAAGCGATGATACTCTGCATTCTCAAGACCTGGCAACATCGCAAAGACCCTTCGTTGCTCAGGCCACTTCATTTTGGTTTGAAATCCTACTATTGAGTACATGGTTGCTTCTTTGTTCTCGAGTCGCAACTGAACCGCTGCATATGGCCACCTTCCGGTTTGTGGGTTCGTCAATCCTGCTGGCTTCATTGGGCCAAATCTCAACGTGTCCTTACCTCTTTCCGCCATCACTTCAATGGGCAAACAGGACTCAAAATATTTTGTCTCTTCAAAATCATGCAACGGCATTTTCTCAGCCGCCAATACAGCATCAATGAACTGTAGGTACTGATCCTTGTTGAGTGGAATGTTAAGGTAATCTCCACCGGTTGCACCTTCGTCTTGCCATCGATCTGCGATAAAAGCACCCTTTGACATGTCAATGGACTCTGCGTCAATCACAGGTGCAATAGCATCGTAAAAATGAAGTCTCTTTTGACCGCCAGACAGGTTCAGGATCTCGGCCGCTAGTGGTTCAGTCGTAAGAGGACCGGTAGCTAATAGCCAGTATTCATCGCGTGCGATCATCTCTTCAATGCTCGGCAGTGTAGTCACTTCTTCAAACTGTCTGGTCACTAATCCACTATTCAATAGAGCCTGTTCAATGGCTGTGGAAAACTCTTCTCGATTCACGGCTAATGCTTGGCCGGCGGGGACTTTGGCGGCATAGGCCGATTTAATCACCAAGCTATCTAAGGCAGTCATTTCTCGTTTTAGTTGTCCCGGTGCAGAGTCCTCGGACATAGACTTAAGGCTATTTGAACAAACTAACTCGGCCATTGACCCAGTTTGGTGAGCGGGAGTTAATTTATTGGGTCGCATTTCATGAAGGATAACCGCAATTCCTCGTCGCACCAATTGCCAGACAGCCTCGCTACCTGCAAGGCCAGCACCGACGACGTGAACTTTTGGACCCATAAAAAACCTCCCAAGTAAATTACTGAGAGGCCGGAAGTACACTAAAAAATGACGAAAATACAGATGAAACAAGAATCTGACCTTAGGAACGATTCAACCATCTGCAATTGATGAAATTTAACTATTGAGGCTTCGAAATCTGGGTCGTGACCAAACCGAGCAACTGACTTGAAACATTAATAATATCTTTAGCTTGGCAGCCTTCCTCTTGAAGTTGTTTGAAGATCTCATCAGCCAAAGACCTAACAGCTTTGTCGGTAATAACTTGTGGCTGAGTTTGGGTCATATTTTGTGACTCGGACTTATCCGAAATTTTTTTTGCAGTTGTGAGTGAGTTTGACTTCATTACAAGTGTCTCCTTCAATGGGTAGAAGTTACAAAACAATGTGTTTGTTGCCTAAAGTAACAGACTTTAGGTTCTATGTCATGCTAAGACAGATAAGTATCTGTATTTAAAGAATATTTCAATCAAAAAGGCGTCGCAAATTTACCGTACTTGGTTTAATATTGATTTTCTTAGATTACAGCCGCCGGCTACAACTAGATGTCAGCGTTGCAGATTAATTTTTAAGCATCGGAGTAAAAATGGATATCGGTTTGAAATGTAAATGCGGCTGCGTTGAAGGTGTTGCTCAAAATGTACGGCCTTCGAACGGCATTCATCTCATATGCTATTGCAAGGACTGTCAGGCTTTTGCGTCGTATCTTGGTAGAGAGCAGGATTTGTTGGATGAGGCCGGAGGAACTGAAATTTTCCAGATTGCTCCTGCTGATCTTAGGATTTCTAAAGGAAAGGATCAGATACGATGTGTGCAATTGTCGCCAAGATTAATGCGTTGGTATACGGATTGTTGCAAGACCCCAATTGGAAACACGATGCCCAATGCAAAGATGCCGTTTGCCGGAGTTGGCATTTCATTTTTTAACCTAGATAGCAAACAGTCTCAGTTCAATGAAGCATTCGGTCCTATTGTTGAAAAATGTTTTGGAAAATATTGTAGAGGGCCGATGCCTCCGGGCGCAAAGGAGACGGCGTCTTTCAGTATTTTTGGCCGAATCGGCTGGTTTATATTGCGCGGTCTTTTTTTGGGAAAGAATAAGCCTTCGCCGTTTTTTGATGAGAATGGAAAGCCAGTTGTTGATCCAATTATACTTTCTCAGGAAAAGCTGAAGTTGATTTATTCATCGAGGTAGAGTCTGTCATGAGCCAATCTTTTTCTGGGCAACAATATTAGTAACTTACCCAATGATTTGAATGCTCCTATATGTGGTGGAAAAAATGGAAATGATTTTTAACAGCCCACTTAGTAAAGCAAAATCACGAAACTTGATTGACCTACTGGGTCTTTCTGCTGATAGCCGAATCTTAGATGTTGGTTGCGGTACGGGCGAATTCTTGATTCAAATTGCAGAGCGTTATGAATGTGAGGGAATTGGAGTCGATATTGAGTCCAAAAATATTCTTCAGGCCCAGAAATCGGTCTTAAATCGTATTCCTCATTCTAAACTAAAATTTCTTACGACTGACGTGTCAAAGTTTGAGGCCGCTCAAGAGAGTTTTGATTGTTGTGTTTGCATTGGCTCAACACATGCTTTTTCATCAGGCGAGCCTGCCTACTGTGAAACTCTTAAAGGGCTTTCAAAGCTGGTTAAAATCAATGGCCTCATACTCGTAGGTGAAGGATACTGGAAAAGACCGCCTGTCCGTGATTATCTTGACTTTATTGGAGAGCCAGTAGGGGTTTACCGATCACATTTAGAGAATGTTGAATTGGCTTCGCAATTCGGATTGAATCCACTTTATGCGACCACAAGCAATGATGATGAATGGGATGATTTTGAATGGAAGCACCGAATTCGCAAAGAAATGGATGCCGTTGACTCAGGCAATGAACAAAAACAAAAGGCGCTCAATTTTACGCGCGAATGGACACGCGCATATTTACGCTGGGGACGAGGCACGATGGGATTTGGCTTTTATCTTTTCTCAAAAATTAGATAGTTTCTAATCGATGTTGGATGTTTGAAGCTTCCTTGTCGCACTAACTCTTGTTTGCAGAAATAGTTCGAATTTGAAACTTAACTTAAGACCTATTGGGCTGAATAAGCCAGATGCTTCCAAGATGATAGTATCATATGATACTATCAAGTTCATGAAGCCACCCTTTAAAATCACGAGTAAGATTCTTGCGTTATGCACTGATATAACTAGATTAATTGGTCAATTTGAGGGGCTTAACTCTCCGAGGCCACAGCCGAAGCTACGACGCCAAAATCTAATAAAGACAATACATGGCAGTTTGGCTATCGAGGGAAATACTCTAAGTCTTGATCATGTTACGTCGATCATAGAAGGACGACGAGTTATAGGTGATCCAAATGAGATCCTGGAGGTTCGAAATGCAATCAAAGCATATGAACATGCGCCTGACTGGAATTCTCTAAACGAAAACGACCTTCTTAGAGCCCACCAGCTTATGATGAAAGGTTTGATTCCTGAAGCAGGAAAGTATCGGTCGAGTAACGTAGGAATCATTAAGGGATCAAAAGTCGGCCATATTGCACCAAAACCAAATTTGGTTCCAAAGCTTATGAAGAATCTCTTCGACTTTTTGAGACAAGATCAAGAGACGCCAATTCTAGTTAAGGCCTGTATTTTTCATTGTGAATTGGAGTTCATTCATCCTTTCACTGACGGCAACGGCAGAATTGGAAGGTTA
>JAPLFV010000264.1 GCA_026390495.1 Pseudomonadota bacterium
AAGAACAAAGGGCAATACAAAAGGCAACTGATGAGTAAAAACGAAGAATCTGTAAGTTTCACAAAGTCACCTCACAAGATAAATCAACACGCATATTCAATAACTATTAAGGACCATCAAAAAACAACGAGACCTGACTCTGTTGCACATCCATGTTAAGAATCCTCATTTGAGGAAAAGAAATCATTGGCAATGTGTGTCCACAATCAAAATCACCTAATATAGGATATGATCTCGGCCCGACAATTTCCTGAACTAAATCTAGGTAGGAAAAAGGAGCGTCCGATTGATTTAAAACTTCTGGTTTCCCAATAATCAATCCTGAAATTTTATCAAACACCCCGATAAAACTTAACTGCCTAAGAGCTCTTTCTGTCCTACCAAAACCACAATCCATATCTTCTATCAATAAAATCTTCCCGGAAAAATCGGGCCAATATTCCGTGCCACAGGCACTCATTAATGTATTTAGGTTCAATGCCAAAACAGGTGCCTTAGTGACGCCATTTTGCAACACCTTCCAGCCATTTATATTTGATTGCCACTGTCTTGGAATGTTTTTCCAATCGTCATTGTCCCATCGCCTGCGATGATTCGACCATCGTTCGGGTTTCTGCAGTGAATATTTTGTATTCCAAGATGTTATCGCTTGCAAAAAATACTGTTGACTCAAAGAACATCCATTTGGCCAGTCGCCAAACCAGCACATCACAGCTGGACTATAGACAGTCTGAAGCCCTGCAAAATGTAAAAATGCCAGATGCAGGGACGTAACATCGCTGTAACCGCACAAAACTTTTCTTTGCTTACGGATTTCAGAGAAATCAAGAAAGGGAATAAGACTAGAGGAATTGCTACCGCCAATTGTGGAAATCACTCCCCGAACAGTTGGGTCACAAATCAACTCCATAAGCTCCTGAGCACGGTCTTGTGCCGAAGCAGATCGATAAATCTGAGACGAACGGCGTTTCGCGAGATCGCCTAGTTTTACCTTAAAACCCAAAGCTTCTATATTTTTTAGACCATTCTCAAACAGACCTGGACAGTCAACATATCCAGGAGAGGAGGGAGTAAAGACGCCTAAGGTATCTCCCGGAGATAGTGCAAGGGGAGACAAGATCTCAAGACCCAATTTATTGATCATGATCAGTGCCTCCCCCAATCTACTTAAATGTTAAAATCGGTAGTAAGCCTTCACTTGACCTTGGTAACGGTCGATGGCGATCGGAGTGTTTTTTCCACTTCGAGATTTTTCATATTCTAGTTCCAAAACCACCGGCGCGCCTACGTCCAATAGACTTGCGCCAAGACCCGCGTAGTATTTTAGCTCATAACCACGTGCTCCTGTTGAAGCAACGTCAGCGTCTCCACTTTTTTGATAAAGTTCGTTACCAAAATCATAGGTAAATCCAACTTTAGGGCTGAACATTTTCAACGACTCAGAGATTCCCGCAACGGAAGGTTTCACCATCAAAAATCCCTGATTACGAATTCCTTTTCTCGTATAAGTCATCGAGGTATCGCCGATTTTATATTTGCCTTGGCCGATTCCAGCTTCCGACTGATTCTGCCAAGCAATCGAAAGCATTTCCACAGGGCGATAATCAAAATTAACTCTCAGTGCAATCTCAGGGGCATCACGTGTAATCGACTTCTCGCCAGTAGCTGCACGATCTCGGTTCCAAGGAATCCGAACTCCACCACCGATTGCGTAATCAAGCGTTTCATCTGTTGAGCGTTTTGGATTCCACAATGCGCCGATTTCTAGATCACCGAGTCCTCTGCCGCCGCTTGAATTTGCGGCTTTATCAACGGCAGCTTGTGCCGCAGAATCTACATACCTAGAAATAGAAGCACCAATTGCCGTCGACGTGTCAAATTTAAGTCCCGGAGCACTAGATTTTGGATCTTCAAATGATGCATTTAATAACGCAACTTGCCCTGCACTCGGAGTGGTTACATTTAGAGTTGCATCACATGTTGCGGCTGTAATTGAAAATTTCGCACATACACCTTGATTCAGTAGACTTTTGTTGGCGGCTCGTGCCGCAGCAGTCGCAGCCATGGTCCGATCAGAATTGGCAGTGATTTCATAGCTAGTCACAAATTTTTGGTTAAACTGCAACGATAGTTCATCATTGATTCCATACTCAACAACAATTGCGCCGCCTTTTAAATTTAAATCAACGGGGGTGTCTTGCTTGTTTCCGTCTTTGTCGTAACCCACACTTTGTCCAACATAATTTGTATAGATATAACGTGCTCGAACGACGTTTTCAGGAAGAACCGCGCCTTCAGGGCGAGTTGCAAAATCATGTGGACTGTCGGGTTTTACATTGCTGATCAATGCTTTATTATCTCGATTCTCTTTAGGACCATCTTCTGGTGACTGAGCCATTGATTGAGATGCCACTGAAAGACAAAAAATTCCAAACGTCAAAAAATTAAAATTCTTCATATTAAAACATTTTCTCCTAATGGCGGGAGCGACAAGGATCATCCTTTGGCAGTGCTCCAAATTAATGGGGTCAAGAGGCCGCCCATCATAGGAAATCTCCTTATGATTTAGCAACCTAATTGTGCAATCAATGTGTCACATTTATATTGAGTCTGATCAAAAAGGGTGAGTTCAAGGCACTAGGAGAAAAAAAAGCGGAGTGTATTCAACATACTCGAGCATTTTTTTTCGACGAAGTAACGCAGAAATCACCCTTTTTCATCAGAATCTGTTATTGCGCTGCAGGAGTCTGCAACTCACTAGTCAAAGTCGCCGACCCGACAACTGGAATTCCAGACAGCACAAGGTTATGTTTAAGACCCAATCCTGGGACTTTTTGACTTCCCCAAATATCACCTTCCGCATTAGAAGCTTTGCTACTGAGAGTCACACCCACCGACACTTTAAAGTGTTGAGATGGAACATTGCCGGATGCCATCGCTAAATTTTCCTCAGTCACGCTTTTTAAAGTCACTGTTCCGGTTGAAATTGGAATTGGTGGTTGGGCCTTATTCTCAGATTTTTTGCAGACATCAATAAACGCGGCTTTTTTAACAGTCAGCTGCGGCGGAATTTTTACTTGACCCAAAACCTGAGTCGCCAAGGGATTCGTTGAACTTAGGGTCAATTTGCGAACCACCTGTGCATCACTCGATTCTAGTATTTGCTCAGTATGAGTCACGGGCACGTCTTGACTGAGTGCATTTATGTTGGATTTATATGTGAGAACAAGGCCGGATTTAAAAAAAGTAACGTGCGCCTTCCATTGTTCGTCGCAAGTCATTTTAGCCGCAGATGGCGAACTTGAGGGAACTGGAGAACTTGTGGGCGAACCATCAGCATCTTCAGCGCCACTGGCGGCTTTTTGATTCTTTTTTTTCGGTTCTTCCTTTTGGCTTTGATCAGCACAACCAATAAATCCAGTCAAAACTATTGCCATGTATTTTAAGTGATTCATCGCAAGCACCCCCGTGTTCTTACCTTCAAGTAAGATCGGTAGAATCCAGCTAAAACCTAACACAAAATTATAACCAAATGAAATTATTAATTTATTTAGCCTCTCTGCGAGGGCCCATGAAAGTTCTACGCGCAAGATAATTGCCCAAATACTGCTCAAAAGTGGTTCGCGACAGTGCACTTTGCACGAGCCGAACATTGATAGGAGATTCCAAGCTCCATGCCCCAGTAAAAAGACGATTCCCATCAATTACAACAAGCCAGGGTTTACTTAAGTCATATCCCGAGGGAATCAATGTTTGATCTAAAATAGTTTCGTCTATGAAACGCCATTCCGATAAAACATGATCCAGATGTTTACCTGGTCCGGTTTTAAATAAATTGAGAGGATTTTTTTCCTCTGAATAGCGAACTGTTAAATTTTTCTTGACCCAATCAACAATCAAGCTAACGTTTCCATCCACAATATTAGATCCCTTGGGATCCAACTGATCAGGCACGTGAATCACGATGGTAACAGCACGTTCCACATGGTCCATCGTAACTGGGTCATTTTGACGGTCTCTGTAAACAAACGGTACAACTTCGCCTAAATTGTAATTGGCCAAAGAGGATACTGAGCCGAACTCAAGCCATGCGCGGTAACCAATTGGGACTACAAAGAAAATTCCGACAGCTGCAGCCCAAATAAAAGCTCTTTTTTGCTTAGACATCCGATAGAGGTCCTTTCACGAGACTTTAGTAAAACCTGAATTAACAGGTAAACTATTGTCATTAAAATCGGATCTATACAATTAAAATGTCACTTAACCTGATCAATAAGAAGTAGAATTTTTTTGCACAGTCGTTTACAATTTACACAAGTGCTAAATGCTTTTGTTTAGTGCTGTATCAACTGGTGATCTTCCTAAGCGGTAACGGTATTAAGCTTGGAGGGGACACCCTAGGAATTAAGGTGGGTTTTGGTTTATGGGAAAGAAGCTTTACATTGGTGGACTGCCGTACTCAACAACTGATGATGCGTTAAATCGCCTTTTCAGTAGTGTCGGACATGTCGATTCGGCTCGCATCATCACAGATCGCGAGAGTGGACGCAGCAAGGGTTTTGGATTCGTTGAAATGAGCACAGACTCAGAAGCGGATGCTGCGATTCAAAAGTTTAACGGTCAGGATTTTGAAGGTCGCCGTTTGACTGTAAATGAGGCTCGTCCTCAGGCACCTCGAGAAGATCGAGGACCACGTCCTTCACGTTACTAGATTTCTAGTTAACGAAAGTGAAAATTAGACGACCAAGCCTATTTAGGCTTGGTCTTTTTTTTGTCTCTGTTTCGAATTTCGACTGAGAAACAGAGATTCATTCAATAAATTAAGCCATGCGTTCAGTAACACTATCAGGAATAATCACCCATGAGTGGCGCCGGTCTTCGTAAACTGAGAACACTGGTGACGGCAAGCTTTGATCTGCAAACGCTCCCAAAGGAATCCCAACAAAGCCAGGAAGCTTATCGATAAAGTAATAAACTGTAGAACCACAGGTCGAACAAAAATGGTACGAGATCTTACCGCCCGAATCGCCGATTCGTTCATAAATACTTGACTCACTTGAGATCTCAACATCCTTTTGCGGCACACGAGTTTGAGTACCGAAAGCG
The DNA here is from genome assembly GCA_026390495.1 of Pseudomonadota bacterium. Lineage (GTDB taxonomy): Bacteria > Bdellovibrionota_B > Oligoflexia > Oligoflexales > RGVZ01 > CAMDKS01. Next base: position 5,107 of record JAPLFV010000264.1, read on the forward strand.
AAAAGTCATATATCATTCAGATCGTCCGTTAAATCACCATTATTTTAATTATTGGCCTATTGAGAATGAAAACTCATTTATATTCCCTGTCGCGACATTCATTCTTTTGTTGAAAAGCTCGTGATTTAGCCAATCGACTGCTAATCTCTGGAACCTGATCAATGGTTGTAAAGGAAAATCCTTCTAGCTTAAGCTGAGGAATAAGGACTTGAATTAATCCAAGACTATTGTTTCCAGAACTTTCAAAATTGATAATACCACGAGTTCTTAGTCGCGCATCCTTTAGGTAAAGCTCTACACATGTTGCAACGTCAATTGAGTTTGACCAACAATGGCGATCATTGACATCTGAACTGCTTTGGCCAATGTCAATTCCGATTGAGCCTACGTATCTACCAAGCCCAGCAGCATTAACTTGGTCTGCTGTAGAAGAATTCCAAGTTGTGGCTCTTAACAGTAGGTCTCGACCGTCGCCAAATTTCTTTAGGGCGAAATCTGTGCGACGCAAATCTGCAACAATATCTGAGCTACTACCGAGGTCGTTCCCCGTCCATCCAGTGACTCCTATGGAATGCCCTAGTGACAGAATATACTGAATCTTAGACGACTCAGATTCAAGCTCTTGCCCTGACAAAAAATAAATGGCCTTAATTCCGTGGCTAGCTAACAAGTCAGTTTGTGACTGCCAAGAGTCCTCGCGAATACTTGAAATGCTAATGACAATATTTTTTGATGGAAGACTTTGGCCGGTCAACGTTGAGCCGGTTAAATTCATAAGAGACGCGCAAGGAGTCCCTGAACGGCTCCTGCATGACAAAATGAGGAGCGCGATCATAGGTATGCCAACAACTAATTTTTGCCAAACTTTCAAATGAGGCATCATCATCACCAACTTATCGGCTAGAAACAAAAAACAAATAACATTTCTCCCTTTGCATTCGGTATATAAGAGCTGTTTTATGAGCCCGTTGAGTAAAAAACGCGATAATTCTACTTTCTTAAAACTCTCACAATTTATTAAGCCCTTGAGATTTTTAAGGGATACAGTGAAATTTTCAAAATTGCTAAAAAGACATCAAACTTGATCACCCTAAAAAAAAAGGTACTGGCCCTTCAAATTATTTTCTAGGTATCAATTCGTTTATAAACCAAAGATTGCCAAACTCAATTGTTTATCAGAAAAGCCGATAGGTCAGTAGCGGAGGTTCTAAGAATTGATAAAAACGCCTAAAGAAATTAAAGATTTTCTGGGAGAAAAGTTCGTCTTGGTAATTGAGCCAACGATGAACTATCGGACCACTATAAAAAATTTCTTCACCAATCTAAAAATAAAAAATTTTAGAATTGTAGGGTCGGTTGCAGAAGCACGTCGCGAAATGCTTACGGTCAAAGTCGGATTTATTATCTGTGAGTGGCAATTACCTGAGAAGAACGGTCTAGCATTCTGCCGCGATCTACGCAAAGATAAGAACTACAAATTGACTCCATTCCTACTACTCTCGACAGAAAATTATCGCGACGATGTCGTTTTGGCAATCGAAGGCGGAGTTACAGGTTATCTTATCAAACCATTTGCATTTGACGAGTTTTGCCAGCAATTAATCTATTTGATCAATCAAATGACTGAACCAAATCCAATCAACACTCTTATTGAAAGAAGTGAAGGTCATCTAGAAGCTGGAGAGATCTGGATCGCTGAGTCGTTGGCAAAAGAAGCAATAGCTCTAAAAGAATCTTCTGCACGAGCCCATGGACTTATGGGGAAAATCCGATTAGTTCAAAAGGACTTTTCCAATGCTAAAAT
>JAPLFV010000407.1 GCA_026390495.1 Pseudomonadota bacterium
ATAGTGGTTTTTCATTCCATACTTTTTCAAAGAATTCCAAAGTTTTTTTAGCAACATCATTTTGAATTCTAATCTTTTCTTCCGTATTCAGACAAAGCTCTTTAAGCTCTGGGTCGTCTAAGGGGATACCTGGCTTACAAGCCTGTAAGAACGTCATATGGTAGGAATTTGGTACGACTTGGGTTGCATTAGCAGGCATCATCCCAATAAAATCCTTAGAATGGATTTGATCCTGAGGGGCGTTAAGTTTATCTGCAATAAATAACCATGTTTTTGGTTTCATATTCTTTAGAGTACTTGGCTCGAACGATTGAGCCATTCCAGGATCAAAGCCCACAACGGCAGTTACTCTTGGATCATGGTAGTTACCATCTACAGCATCTTTTGGATATTTTTTTAGGTCTATTGCTTTAAGTTCGGTGCAAGTCTTTGCGAAATAAGGATCTTTTGAACCTTCGCAAAGAGGAATTGGGCTAGTAAATCGGCTCGATGATAATCGGGCTCCCCCTAGCAGCAAAGCAGTAGTACCTCCAGCAGAATGTCCAGCCGCGGCGACTCTGGAAACATCGAGGCGTTTTTGAAAATCACTTTGCTTCAGCAGCTGATCCAAAGCAAAGACGAGATCCTTGGGGCGCTCCCATATTCTCATCATTCCATCGGCTGAGCTATCGCCAGTCATATTTCCAGGATGATCGGTAGCAATTACAATAATACCATGGCGCACTAGGTACTCGGTAACCCAAAAAAGCTTGTCGCGACGACGGGAGCGAACTGTCTGAACGTGACCGAGGTGTGGCGAAGATGACGGTGTATAAATGAAGTAGAAACTTGTGAAATGGCTCCTCGAGCAGGATTTGAACCTGCGACCCAATGATTAACAGTCATTTGCTCTACCGACTGAGCTATCGAGGAATATCAAAAAGATGAATAATTGTGATACCTAACTGACTGGAACGTGTCAATCAATTTTAAGGAGTCTCGAGTATTTTGGTGCAAAAAATAGGCAATAATTAGACGGCTTTGCCTAGCGCTCGTTGAACTGATTGGACCAAATGGTCTACGTCAAAAGGCTTAGAAATGAAGTCTGTGGCCCCAAGTTGCATGCCTTTTTGAATATCTTCGGTACTTTTTCTACCGGACACCATGATGACGGGTACGGAGTTGAGGGATTCGTGGCTTTTGACAAGGTGACACAGCTCAAATCCATCGACCCAAGGTAAATTGACATCAAGCAGTATTAGGTCGAGGGTGGTCGTTTCCAAAACCTTTGATAAGGCAAAACCGTCTTCGGCAACCATAACATTGAAATTCTCGTTTTCGAGGACACGCTTTAATGCGTTACGCATAATCTCTTCATCGTCAACCACAAGAACCGTCGCTCTCTTTTCAGCGCGTTTGTGATCGCGATACTCTGAAAGAGAAACAACTTTATTTTCGGATAATTTTTTGCGTTTTATGGATTCGAGCTGGCGGCGAAATGCTTTGCCATTATGATTTGAATTTTCAATCTTTCGGCTCATCCTGAGTCCTTGTTTCAATTTGCTCTCATCCTGAGGCAAGTATCTTACGCTCTCAACCTATTCGGCTGAATCCTAAGATTCTTAAAACAAGTGCGATTTTAACTGGTTTCAGCTAGAATCATTCCGTTGAAGATTATTGGAGAATTCGCCTTGATTTATTCAAAAATCAAATTGTCACCGCCGCAATCTGCCTTGCCCTTTCCAGATACTAAAAGTGCTGGGTTTGATTGGGCGTTGGTTTTGAATAACCTTGATTTTACAAAATGTCTTGACGGTCAATCCGTTGAGCTGACTCAATTCGATCGTTTCTTGGGTGCACTCGGCGCATCTCATCTCCTGAATTTTGCGTTTGCGCAAAGGCTTGATCGCAATACTCCGTGGGATATCACAAACGTTAGCGTTCCCTGGAGACTAGCCATCAAGGCGGCGAGTAGAGTCTATAAAAGAGGAGTCAAACTGATTCCAGCTGATACTAAACATATTAGCATTCAAGAAACTGAAATTATTTTTTTAGACTCGAACCAACAAAAGGCGAACGATAGAATTCCTAAAGATTTTGAATTCTTTGATTATATTGAAGACGGTGACTTCATCGTCATCGATAAGAATTTTTACGATTTGAATATTAAATCTCTTTCTAAACTTGCAAAGTATAGACACCATGTCGTCAACATTTTGGAGCGAGAAAAGACACACTTATCAGCCGTTAAATTATCTAATGCTATAACCGCATCCGTGACGAGAATAGTGACCATTGGAGGCGGTGTATTGGGAGATTTGGTAGGCTTTGTTGCCAGCCAAAGAGAGATTCAGTCGGTCTATATTCCAACGACCTTGCTTTCGATGGCAGATAGTAGTGTTGGCGGTAAAACTGGTATCAATTTTGAGCCATACGGCAAAAATCAAGTTGGAGCTTTTCACTTTCCCGCAAAAACTATTATTGAACCCAAGTGCTTGGCAACTTTACCAATGCGCGAGATTTACAGTGGTCTTGCCGAATGTCTAAAACATGCTTTTATTTCCAATGACAGATCTCTATGGGACGGATTGATTGAGATTTCAAGGAGCTCTTTAGATCAAATGGAAATCTGCGAACTTCTTAAGATAGTACAGGTCAAAGCAGACATCGTCTCTCGGGACCCTTTCGAGTACGGTGAGCGAGCCCTATTGAATTTTGGTCACACTCTTGGGCATGCGTTGGAAACATTTTCGATTGAACGCGATGGAGACCAGTGTCTGTCGCACGGGCAGTGCGTTATTGTTGGAATGATTTACGCAATTCGATTGGCTCAAAAAAAATCTTTATTCAAAAAAGGCGACCCTATTGTCCAGCAACTGCTTAACACAGCACTTGTGCCAAGTCTGAACTTTGATAGCCAAGCCGTAGGGCAGTATATTTCAAATAATATAAGCAACGATAAAAAAGCAAGTCATTCAAAAGTTAGGTGGGTTCTGCCAAGCAAGTTTGGAGCGTTTCATCGTGGATCAGACAATCAATGGACAGTGGAGCATGAATTTGACAGCGAATTATTCTGCAATTTGATGGACGAGTTAGGAAATTAATTTTTTTGTTCAATGCAACGTCCATGCAGATTTTTAAGAAATATAACCGTTAAAACTTGGTTCCAGTTTGAACCAGTTTGTTTCTTGTTGCTAAACCAAGTTTTTGTTACACTTTCAAAAATGAAACACCAAACTTTAAAGAGGGTTCCATGCATTTCAGCGTTCATCGAGATATTAGAACATTTTTACTTTTAATCGCTTCCCTTTGCCCTGCAACCCATGTTTTTGCTGTCGATAAAGACAAAATCGCGGCTCACCTGACGATTGAAGGAGGTAAGGCTTCGCCCCAAGGCGCAATGAAGGACTATTTAAAACCAGGCAATGCCTATCATTTAAATATTTTCGGTGGCGCAAAGGTCGACATGCCCTATGTCGGTGCTGTCGGTTTAGGATGGGATTTCACATATTCTGAGCATGCAATAAAAGATGAAATTAGTGGGCATTATAGAAGGTTTGCGTGGGATTGGTTTCATGTGCCGATCGGAATCGGATTTTTTTATGTTCAACCCGGGCTATCTTGGGTCCTAACAAATATAAAAATTCCTGAATGGGGCATTGACGAGTCAAGCATTCGACCAGAGATCATACTTGATTTAGGAATGAGAGTAGGCCTTGGCGCAAATTTTGCATTGACTGGTGGCGGACGTGGCGAATGGACATGGAAAGATGTTGAGACTACAAATGCTGGCAAAGAGTTGCAGATAGCTGGAAACTATATGAGTTGGTTTGTCGGGGGAATGCTTTATCTCTAAAGAATTTTGCAAATCAAAAATTACTTTCTAAAAAATTTTGCCTTAGGGATTTTCATTAGGCCCCTAAGGCAAAATGATATTAGAAAAAATTGCTAATCAACTTCCAACGACACAGGAAAACTCGCCAACGGTTTGTTCCTCGTCTTCAGGAAAACCTTTCTTATTGATTTTAGAAGCTGTAATCGTCTCTTTACAGAATTCACCCTTGTCTGAAACTTCACAGGCAATCTGGCTTACTTCATCTTGGATACTATTGTTTTCGTAGAACGTAACAGAAAGTGAAAAGTCCTCTCCCTCCATGGGTGGCACTAAATCAAAACTGTAACTATACTCAATATCTTGACGAGCTTGAAATGTAACTGCACCCGTACTTGAGATCACACCGTCATCGGAGTTTGAGGATATAAATGGCATACTTGCAACAGCCGATTCACTACCATCCTGTGATTTCAGAGTACATTTTATTGTTTTTGTTTTTTCAGGTTTGACAGCAGATATAGGCCTCAATGCCAATTGGCTTTTTGCCACAAGAAGGCTTCGCATAACACCTTTCTGGTCATTTTTCTTCATTGCGCGTTTAGCTTCATTCAGCTTTGCAATCGCCGCGTCAATTCTTGCAATCGATGGGTAAACTCTTTTGCCGTCAGTCGTGAAAACTGCATTGCTACTTTGTGCCATCGCTGTTGATGCAAGTTGAGAGCCCTCTCGATTCTTGCAAGTAAACATTGCAGTACTGGCCAATATTGCAAAGGTAAGATGGATTTTCGATTTCGTGATTGCCCTCATGAATTCCCCCATTACAGTTTTAGGTAAGTTGTCTTAGATCAACAGACTATTGTGACCATATTTTCCTACATAAATTGACTTTATGCAAACTTTCACAGCACCCACTTTGACGAATGACTCAGACCTCAAAGCAGATGCTCCCAAAACAGCAAAGAAACAAATAGACTCGATCATCATTTATCAAAAACTATAGAACCCAACTCCCATGTATGCTGTAATCAGCTCCTAGACTGAGTCACCCAATATTGAAGACCCATTCCAAAATATACTTCCAGTAGTATCAACCGAGTAAGTAGGTGGAAAGCTCCGTTCAAGAACCTCCACATAATGAACCTAGCTAAATGGATTTTAGAACCGGACATGCTCCTTCAAGTATCTGCATTTATGAAATGAACCGATCTTTCCGACTTGAATCAGAACATTTGCAAACACGATTTAACATACTGATATGAATAATATATCCTCTTTTAAACTAAATCCTTCAAATGAGGCACCGACACCTTCTTTACCGACATTTTACATTTTGAAAAGAGGACACCGAGATGTTAAAAAAAATTGTTACATTACCTATAATCACTCTTATTTCTTTCAGTTGCAGTGATGACGCAGATCATTCGAGAATTCAAACTGACAAAACGGCTTCTTTACACCTAACAAACGCTAACGATCCAAAATTCGCTGCACCCATTATTCACACTGGCCTACTCAAACACGAGCCTCAAACATTGGGATATAGTCCAGGCTTTGAAGCAAACCCCGTTAGTTTTGATAAAAGAAATAGAGCCTACATGCTAACGATGGATGCAAAATTGCAGATTATCCAAGATAACGGCACTTGGAAGATCATAGATATTGCTGCACAGGTGAAAAAGTCCCTACTTACAAAAGGAATAGCGTGGGATGGGGTTTACCGTCTATCTCGTATTTCTCAAAACACGATTGTTTTTGACGACATGAGCGACGCATACATGCTCTTTGATGCTAGCACTGGAACTATGACATCTGCAGGTAAAAAAGTTAGTTCCGGAATGCTACTGCATTCAAAGGACCGAGGAGAAAATTGGACTGCCTATCCAATTCCAACCTTTACGTCTGGCAAGGGAGCCCGATTGGAGTTTCGCGATGGCCACAACAAAATTGCGAGTCCACCTGCTATTTTGCTTTATGGCAAAGGTGAATATCTAGTTGACGCAAGAACTAACCGTTTGAAGAATGGAGGTGGAATTGCTGCCGCAGCACATACGACTGCGCAAATTATATTACCGGCAAAAAATTCTGATGGAACATTAAACTTAAACCTAAATCGAGCCATTGAGGTTACCAAAAAAGGAATTTTTGCGGATTTACACTCAGGTGTCGGCAATACAATGATTTCAGTTGGAGACAAACTGCACATTGTTTATATTGCTTTCAATGATATTCCTATGATTGGAGAGAATGGAGTCGCTCAAACTGCCGCCCCTTGCGTTAGGGGCACTCCTACCTATATTTCAACTGTAACAAAAAGTTCCTTCACGATTGGATTGCGGCAGTTCTTGGGCTGCGCCGGAGAGTATGACTCCTCAATACATCCAATTCCAGATGTACACAATCATCCGGCTATTACAATTGATTCAAAACAGTTTTTGCATCTTGTGCTCGGTTCACATCATGATAACTTCCTCTACCGAAAATCGACTAAACCAGCAGATGCAACCGCATGGAGTGCTCCGGTCGAGATTGGCGAACAAAAGCGCGACCCAAGAACCTATGAGCCGAGTTCAAGAAACACAAGAGTTGGAAGTTATACATATGTAGGCTTATTATGCGACGCCAAAGATAAGCTCCATGTTGTGGCCAGGTGGGCGGGCGTAGGCTATACCTTTAGACTTGTAAGTATGACTAAGAATGCCCTAGAAGCAGCAAATGGTCCATGGGATGAATATTCCGACAGCTATTCAAAAACATTTTATCCAAAGCTTAGTCCAACTCAATTTAACGCCGAAGACAAATATAAACATCACCATTTGGTTGTGCCTTCACAGCCTGGATATGTCGTCTATCATCACAAGCTGACGACCGATCGATATGGACGAATCTATCTTGCTTACGAAACTCAAGAAAAGGAAATGACTGGCGCCATGGCTGCGGAGTACTGCCGAATGTGGCCATCAGATTGCAATGCCTCAGGCGTTCTTGAAGCTGATCCAGGTCAGGCAGACTGCCACCTACCAACAAAAAGATGTAAATATTACGATAATACTAAAGCGCATGATCCTGTACTCATGATGTCTAACAATAGTGGTAAAAGCTGGCGATTGGTCAACACTCTAGACTTGCAATCAGTAATCATTGGCCAATAATCATGAAAAGCAAAACTAGGTTAAAATCCAAAAAAATATCAGCCCCTTTTCGATAGGGGCTTTTCAAGCTTAAAGTGCATGAATCTTGATCTACTTAGTCAAAATAAAATTTAGAGGATTTAAGTCACAGATTTGATTGAACCTGAATCGTTGATTCTGCGACCTCTGGAGATCAATCTTAAAGTGTATCAGTCTCGCATTTACGAATGGATCAGGTAACGTTAGACTGTAGCGAGCTTAACTTCGAGATTGGACGAGACTATGAATCATCTTTCAAATCTATTTAATGAAAATGAACGCAAAACCTATTTTCAGTTTGCAAAGTTAAATTTGCCTCGGCATACATCTTATCCATCTTCAAATCACTGGACCAAATCATCTGATTCAATCCCATGGAAGCGTGAGATGGCTGCAATTGTTAAAACCGGGCGACCACTTTCCGTCTACGTCCATGTCCCATTTTGCGAAAAGCTCTGCCATTATTGTGGTTGCAATAAACTGATCATCAGTCGAAACAACGAAGATTCAGATGCCTTTGCAAAACGGTATTTGCAGGGTATTGAACAAGAGTTAGCTCATCTTACTTCGGTCGATCGGTGGAATGTGCAGCAAATCCATTTCGGAGGCGGAACTCCAACTTGGTTAAAACCTCATATCTTCACGCGCCTCTGGGATCTGATTTTGAAGAATGTGAATTTATCACCGTCGGCCGAGGTTAGTATTGAGCTCGACCCACGGGTCACAACTACTGCTCACTTACAGACTTTACGAGATTTGGGTTTTAATCGAATTAGCCTGGGCGTACAAGATTTTGATTCAAATGTACAATCCGCAATAGAACGGATTCAACCGTTTGAAATGGTCAAAAGCTTTGTAGATGAATGTCGAAGCCTCGGACTTAATAACATCAATTTTGATTTGATCTACGGTCTTCCTAGACAGACAAGGCACTCGATGTCTCAAACTTTGGAAAAAGTTTGCCAATTGTCACCAGATCGAATTGCTTTCTATAGACTGGCTCTAATGCCAGAGGTTTTTAAATGGCAACGGACATTTCAACAATCAGAAATTCCTGATGATGATTCCGTTTTAGATATGATGTTAATGGCTACGAAAATTTTTCAAAATCATAACTATCAGTTTATCGGACTTGATCACTTTGCTAAAGCGACGGATGAACTATCACGATCTATGCTTGACGGGACATTGAAGAGATCCTTCCAGGGAATGACAACGGGTGATGTTTTACCAGTCATTGGCCTTGGACCTTCTGCTATTTCGTCCACAGATAATTTTTTTCATCAAAACGAACCAGTATTTCAATCTTGGACTAGAAAGGTTGCTGAAGACATTCCAACTGTTAAACATTACAAGCTTTCGGACGACGATCTGATATGCAGATGGTGCATCAATCAGCTTTACTGCTATCGAAAGCTTGATAAGGATCTGTTTGAGGCAACATTTCATAAATCTTTTGATTCGTTTTTTTCACATCGTCTCGCAGCGCTAACAGAGCTCGAAACCCTAAATATTATTCTTTTGAATCAACGGCAGATTACCCTAAAGCCATATGTTGGGTGGCTACTTCTACGGGTCGTCGCTGCGGTCTTCGATAAATTTTTAGGCCCTGAAGATTGGAAGATTGGACTTCCAAGTGGCGTAGCCTCCAGGGTCGGATAAATAGACTTCTACTTCCTCAAGAGTTGAGTCAAAAGTCAAACTAAGATTTGGTTTGTTTAACAGCCAGCTCCCAGAGATGGCCGTCAGGGTCTTGGAAAAACGAAACAACATCCCCCCATGGTGAAACCATCGGTTCTCGAATCATCTTCCCACCAAAAGATTTAATTTTTATAATAACGTCATTCATTTCCTGGATATTGTCTAAATTAACTGACGCCAAAAGTGGAGCTCTAGAATTAAAATTCTCTAAGGGCAAAAGTCTACCTGCCGTCTTTTGATCAAACAACACGATCGTAACAGAAGGCCCTTTAACAAATACACAATCATAGCCTGGCTGCGTCATTAACGTCCAACCAAAGACCTGCGATAGAAAGAGAGCCATTCCTTTCGGGTCCTCTGCCAAAACTGTCATATGAGTTAAAACTGCAGCCATTAAATTCAAACCTTTGCATCAGAATTTCAATCTACAGACGCTAAACAGAATTCCCCAAGGGAAATAAGAATAGTCATTTTACTAGCGCTATAAAACTGGTAAATTGTTTC
>JAPLFV010000085.1:0-2373 GCA_026390495.1 Pseudomonadota bacterium
TTGCCTCGATTGTTCGAAGAAGTCACTAAGCTTGCTGATTCGATAAAAGATTACATCTGGGAATTTGTTTTGGTTAATGATGGAAGCAAAGACAATTCTCTTCATGTGTTAACAAAGCAAGCCCAGTTTGACCCCAGGTTTAAATTAGTAGATTTGTCGCGAAATTTTGGCAAAGAGGTGGCACTTTCGGCAGGTCTCCACTATTGCAATGGCGATGCTGTTATTGTTATGGATGCTGACCTTCAGTATCCAGTTCATTATATTCCCCAAATGCTAAAGTCTTGGAAAGATGGAGCTGAAATTGTCGAGATGATTCGTGTTGAAAGTAGAAAAGAGCCTATTGCAAGACGGATTGGGTCCTATCTTTTTTACCTCATTTTGGGATTAATTTCAGAAACAGAGATACTTGCTAAAACGACCGATTTCCGACTTTTAAACCGCTCTGTTGTCAATGAATTGATGAAGATAGATGAAAGACATCGAATGTTTCGAGGTTTGATTGACTGGCTCGGATTTAATAAAGTGCAGATGGAGTTTGTCGCGAATGAAAGGCTTCAAGGTGTTCCAGTCTATTCCTACCTAAAGCTTGCAAATTTGGCATTGAATAGCTTTATTGGATATTCATCGCTGCCGTTGAAGTTGATTGGAGTTCTAGGTGCGATGATTGCCATGTTTTCGACATTTTTGTTTGCATTCATGATCGTTACGCACTTTATTGATCGGACTTGGTTTAATTTTTCGAGCCTGTCATTTGTGGTAGTCATAAATACTATGCTTATCGGCATGGTCCTATCCGCCCTAGGACTAATGTCTCTTTATATCAGTAAAATATATGCAGAGACCCAAAATAGACCTCTATTTGTAGTTAGAAAGGTCTTAAACCATCAGCCTAGAAGCAGACTATGAATACCAGTCAATTTATTTTGCAGAGTAAGATTTATGAAAAGGCATATCAGAATCTTTTAAAAGACGGGGCCTCAAAGGAGGATGTTTTCCATTTTCTTAAAAGTGAAAAGCTATTGGAGCAAGCAGACCATAAGTCCTCCTCTGGCGGTAGCTTACGTGTGGAAGCTCTTTGGAAAGGTGTTTTGTTTCTGAATTTTGTTTTAAGTATTCCTCCATTTTGCTGGATATTTCAATCTTCAGTGAAACGATCAGTCTTTAGATTGGGTGGACGTCATGGCAATGGCAAATGATTTAGTGCGTCCCAGAATCTGTATGGTTGTGCAACGATATGGCGATGATTTTGCGGGAGGAGCAGAATCTCTGGCAAGGCGTATCGCGGAAGGTATGAATGATTTATGGGATCTTGAAGTCTATTCTACTTGCGCTAAAGACTATCAGTCTTGGAGAAACGAGTATTTGCCTGGAGAATCCACTCTCAATGGAGTCAAGATTCATAGATTTCCTGTGGAAAAGGAGCGAAATTTAGAAGAATTTTCTAAGGTCCCCTATGATCCTCAGAATATTTCTAAGGAAGAAGAAAATCGCTTTTTTGAGGAACAAGGTCCCAATTGCCCGTCTATGATTGAGGCCATTGCTAAAAACAAAGAAAATTTCGACCATTTTATATTTGTGACTTATCTCTATTATACAACTGTTTTCGGTTTACCTAAGGTATCTGAAAAGGCGTTTCTATTGAGCACTGCTCATGATGAAAAGCCCTTCTATTTCAGACGGACATTTTCTGGATTATTTTCTAGTTTGAAGGGCCTAATTTATTTGTCAAAGGCTGAGTTGAGGTTGATCGAAAGAGAGTATAGCCTCAAATCTGATGTGAAATTGATACAAGCAGGCTACGGAGTTGAGTCACCTAGGGCGATTGTTTTGTCTGAGGAAAAGGAGTTGGCTCTAAAATATTCTACTCTCTTAGAACAGGGATATTTCTTGTTTTTAGGCCGCGCTAGTGTTTCTAAATTGTGTCACGAACTATTTGAAGGATTTTCACGCTTTAAGCAGATCTCGGACAGCAACGTTAAGTTGGTTTTGGCGGGATCACTAGATATTGATTTACCCAAAGATTTGCAAGACAACATTGAATATGTTGGTTTTCTTTCTGATGTTGAAAAGAGCTTTCTTTTGCAGAATTCGATTGCATTGATTAATCCATCTGCAACTGAAAGTCTGAGTATAGTGATTCAGGAGTCTTGGGTTAACGGTAGGCCTGTGATCGTGAATGCAAGAAGCGAGACGATGAAAGAATTTTGTGAGGAGTCAGGTGCCGGTCTTTGGTATTACACTTTGGATTCAATGGTCGCAGCGTTTCAAATTTGTCTTCAGTCTGAAAGAGAATTAGCTGATATGGGCCAATTGGGCCGAGAGTATGTCTTGAATCGATGTACTTGGAGTGCTTATCGTCAATCTTTATATGAA
>JAPLFV010000085.1:2397-4707 GCA_026390495.1 Pseudomonadota bacterium
ATTTTCCTTAGCATTAAAGAGTAAAATTGGCTTTACCTGGCTAATATCCTTTGTAAAGAAGTCTGAATTTTTGACTCGATTCTCAAATGGTATTTTGCTAAGGATTTTGATGCGACTGAATCGCAAATCCGACTTTACCATCATACGCGTTTTGGATTTTAGGACTCGGTAACTTGAGCCTTTAGCCTTGCGACGCCCACAAAATGGAGACGTGCATCTGGCAAAACTTTGAACGCTAAAGCACGGTCTTCCCAAAAATAGTTTCCGTCAGTGTGATTCATTTCAGCGTGAATTGCTGTACTTATAGTGTAGTCACCTGGACCTAAATCCAGGTTCATAGCAAAAGTAACCTTTGTTGATTGGCCAATTTTATACTTTTTTGTTCGAAAGCCTAAACCGTGCGTGTTTATGCCAAAAATGTCATTTCCGAGATGATCTCGAATCAAAATCCCAAATGTTGGATTGTCCAGGTCTGCATGGAACTTAGCAGTCAATTCTATTGTTATGGCAGTTCCTGATATGACAACCGAAGCATTCTTCCCTTGTGCATCTGTTAATGAAACATGCTCTATTATGGCTTTAAAATTTCCATGCGACTTTGATAAATTCTTGGTTGGAGATCTATCAAATGAGTATTCATGTCCCGAAATTCCAACTTGAGAAATCAGCTCGTTGTATTTTTCCATGACAATCAATGGAATTCCTTCGGCTATAATTTGTCCCTTGTCTAAAAGCGCAGCTTTGTCACAAATAGCTTTGACGGTTGCTAAGTCATGAGACACGAAAAAAATGGTCATGCCCTGTTTTTTAAATTCTTTGATGCGTTTAATGCATTTTTGTTGAAAATGCGCATCACCGACACTGAGGGCCTCATCGATAATCAAAATGTCCGGTTTTACCGAACTTGCAACGGCAAATCCTAAACGTATATACATGCCTGAACTATAGGTGCGAATGGGTTGCTCAAAAAATTCGCCTAGCTCACTAAAATCTTTTATTTCCTCTACTTGGTTCTTTATCTCCTCAGATGTTAGTCCGTGTAATCTTCCATTAACGATTACGTTCTCCCGACCAGTAAGTTCACTATGGAAACCTGCACCGAGTTCTAAAAGCGCAGAAACTCTACCTGGTAACTTGCATTCGCCGGAAGTAGGAATGGCTGTTCCCGTGAGGATCTTCAATAGTGTTGATTTGCCGGCGCCATTCATACCCACGACTCCGTAGACAGTACCGACATCGACATTCAGAGTCACGTTTGACAATGCTTTATAATCGCGATGAAATTTAACTCGCCCGAAGCATGCCCACTCCTTCAAGCGGTCTAATTGGCGATCGAAAATTTTATATGTCTTGCAAATGTCTCTTATGACGATCAAAATTTAGGCCCTTTATATCTGGTCAAGTATATTGGACTTGGAGCGCGTAATCCCTAGTATGCCTACGAAGATTATAACAGGAGTGACAATGCAAAGTATCACGCAACTTTTTGTTGGAAGGTTTGACCCAAGGAAAACGAAGCGATACAGCTCTACAAAATGGCTCATGGGATTCAACTCTGATATCCACTTATATTTCTGGGGCACTGCCTCTGCAGAATAGACAATTGGTGTGGCCCAAAAAAGCAGCTGAAGTCCAATTGAAAGTAACTGCTGTACATCTTTAAAAAACACATTTACGACTCCAAGGATCATGGCAAGCCCTAAAGTAAAAAAAGCTTGAAGTACAACAATGAAAGGCAAAAATACAATATTTGAAAGATGCTGTGCTTGTGTCGCTAAAAGAAAGCAAAAATAAACGGCAATAGAAATGCAAAACGTGATGCAGATGGATAGGCCCATAGATAGATGCGGAATCAAGATTGGGAAACTAATTTTTTTAATTAGGTGCGCAAATTCATGAAATGAACCGGTGCCCCGTTGCATAAGTTCTGTAAAGAAGTTCCATGGCAGCAGTCCGGCGCAAAGAAAGGCCGCATATGTCATGCCAGAGCCGGAGTCGGATTGGTTTGAGCGAATGCCAAGAATTCTGGAAAAAATTAATGTATAAATGACAACCACAATTACGGGATGTAAAATATTCCAATACTTGCCCATAAGTGAACCTTGGAATCTCAATTGGAGCTCGCGCAAAGCTAAATCGTAAATTAGGTAGCGCTTATTCCAACAAATTCTTAGTTCATTGACCATATAGGTTTGCTTTGTTCGAAATGATAGATTGAATGAATGGTTAGCTAAATTCCTGTCCCTAAAGTCTACAATGAAGTGTTGAAGGTTTCTACTGCCTAATGATTGGAAGTTGATTATTGTGTAG
>JAPLFV010000196.1 GCA_026390495.1 Pseudomonadota bacterium
ATCTTGGTATAGAAGTCTACGCGGATCTCAAGTTGTCGAAATTTGAAAGATTTTCAAGGTTTGGCAGATTTATTTTTCCAGTCCGCACTGTGGAGTTAATGTTAAATGTTTGACGAAATAATATTTAGATACAAGAACCTGTCAATGCCACTCAGAATCTTGCTGTGTGTGGTCCTTGGCATGTTGCCCAAAGTCATTTCATACTATGAAGAAATTGTCGTTCTCGAAGCCGATCTTGAGAATGCAAATTTGCGCGAAAGTTCTGAGCGAAGCAAACTAGCTGATATCAAAGAAAAAACTAAAAACATCCCGCAGATAGAAGCTACCTTAACTAGCACTCGGGAGCAGTTAATGAAAGCTGAAACTCGACTGCCCAATGACATAAAAGTAGATGAAGTACTAAAACAAGTTGGCACGGCCGCTAATGCATTTAATTTGCGCCTTATAAATTTTGCACCCAAAGGAGTGGAATTGATTCCCGGCGAATATTCCTATGACGAGTTGAAATATCAGGTCATTCTCAATGGGAAATTCTCGGATTTGGCACTTTGGATGGACCGAATGATTCAAAAGGACAGCAGAGCATATATTAAACATTGGAAGATTGCTAAAAATGCTGGGAGTACAGAGCGCGTCAATCTTATGGATGGCTCTCTACCTTCAAGTTCAAATGATTCACAAATAAAAGAGGGACGGCCTCCTCTAATTTCATCGGGAAAAATCCCGGAAAATGCAATTTCAGCTGAACAGTCTTCGAATGAAGTGTTTGAAAACAAAAAAATGGAAATGGAAAAAATACGCTCCGATTTTAAATTGAATCTTATGGTCGGGCTTTCCTATTTCCGGGTATCTTCTGGCACCGCAAATACACAGGAATTTCGTGACTTGAAAGAGGAAAAATCTCCAATAGACAAGAAAGAAGAAACAAAAAAAGATGGCGCAATTGGCGAGTCGAATAGCACCTTAGGGGATAGTTCTACTTCATCTGAAAGCCTGGAGCCTCCTACGGAGATTAAATAATTTGCTCATTGGGAAAAGCGGCCATCAAAACACCTAAATTCCGTCTAATCTTACCGATATACTTCCTCAAATCATTGCCGATATTATGATTAATTTGTCTTTTCACAAAATTTAATCGTAAATCAGCAACTGACCGTAGCGAATGCAAATTTTGTAAAAATTAATGCATTTGCCAAAATTTCGATCGCCTGAGAAATCAAAATACCAGCGTGGGGAGTGCCCGTGTAGTTTATCGGCGGCTGCAGTGAAACCATCTCGGGCTGAGCAGCTAGCATAAGCTACTGATTAAATTTCTGCTGGGCTTCAATTAAAAATTTAGAGCGGAATGTGCTACACTCAATTAGAACTTAAGTCCTAGCAAAAGTTAAATTGGAATCAAAATGAGTAATATTTTTCTAAAGCACGGTAAATTTCAAGAAAATGCCTTCTCTATGGTCTCAGCGATTGTGGGATTGGGTGTTGCAAGCATCATTGTCATGTTTGTCTCACAAATGCTTAGTCAATCTATGAAAGGCCAAAAATCAACGGAGATTCGAGCAGATCGACTAGCAATTGCGCGTCATATTTTGGCCCGAGTCGATTGTTCAAAATCGTTTCTGCCGACCACATGTGACACGGCAGGTCCGAAAATTTTGCGAGACAAAGACAATGTTGTTCTCATTAAGAACGCGTCACCTGAAACAAAATTCGGATCTTTTTCGATTAAGGTAGAGTGCAGCGCTGATGGAAAATATTTACTTGCGCGCGCTGCAATCTTGGCCCCAGGTGGAACTCTGACTTCTACCTCTGACAGTCACTTTATTGCAGATCCTCTATCTAAGAAAGTCGTAAACTGGACCAATGTTTTATCCTTGCTTTATCCTGAAGACGTTGGAGTTTGCGCTGATACTGGAGAGCGCCCAAGTGTCAGTGTTCTATCCTCAGAAAGTGTTTATAGAAATAGTAGTGCTGCTGCGACGGTCACAGTTCCTCTAGGGACACAGCGAGTTCAATTTAACTCCGTGAGTCATCAGGATACTGGCTATACGCCCCCGGCTACGTCTCCTTGGGTTGAGGAAGATACAGTGGTGGCTGCTGGATATATTGACTTGAAGGCGTTGAATTGGACTGGATACCGAGCACTGACCGTTGGTCGATCTGATAATACCAATTTGTCAATCATTTGGAACAACGCCGCATTTGGAGCTATGGTTCCTCTTGCAGGCGATCTAAACACCGATGCAGCTCATGCGACTTACCTTAGTAGCCGACCAATGGTTTCTTACAATTCTGGAACTAGAGTGCTTACATTGAGTAACATTAACCCAAGTCCAACATCGGAGACAGTTACTTTGTTTACCTACTACAAATAGCTAAAGCAGCGAGATTGAGCTTACTTGGAAATATTCGTATGAAGTTGAGTTTTGTAAATGAAAGCCACAAATTATGATCTTTAAATCTAATAAAAAGCGACTCAATGAAGACGGAGTTTCCATTGTGTCTGTCCTAGTCGGCGTTGCAATCAGCAGTATCGTGGCAATGTTGATTTCAGAAATATTAGGTCTTTCCTTTCGAGGAATGATTTCCAATACCTTGAATACCGATCGACGGGCAATTGCAAATCTTTTAATTTCACAGGTTGACTGCAGTCAATCTTTCACCTCAACAACCTGTACACCCGCATCTGGTCTCAAGATTTTACGCGACAAGAATGGGGCCGTGATTGTTAACAATGTAAATTCTTCAAGCAGTTTTACTAGAGTTGGAAATTTTGTTCTAAAAGCCGAGTGCACACCAGACGGCAAAAGCTTGATTGCACGAGCCACGACTCTTGCTTCATCTGGAACACTGACTTCTACCGCGGACGCACATTTTCAACAGGACCCAGTTTCAAAAAAAATTATCAACTGGAGTGATGATGAGTCCCTGGTATTCCCTGTTGGCGTAGGTATTTGTTTTGACTCAGATGATCCAGTCAGTGGAGTAACTAGTCTTGAAAGTGCTGCAATTGTATCAGCACAGAGTGTTTATATGGCGGGGTCAGGACCTATCAGCGTAACTGTCCCGGACGGTACAAAGCTTGTTCATTTTCATGCTACAGCCCATGGAAACACCGGCAGTCCTCCTGCCGGAGGTGCGGAATGGGAGTCAGAAGACACAATTGTTTCTTCGGGAACGATCGATTTGACAACCCCACAGGTTTGGTCTGGTTATAGAGCGTTGACGGGCGGTCGATCAGACACTCAAAATTTTTCAACCATTTGGAACAACCAAGGCTTTGGCGCTGAAGTTCCTAGAGTTGGCGACGCTTTTACGGATCCTGGCTGGCATGGTGATTACACAACGAATTATCCAAGAGTAGATTTTAATAGTTCAAACCTATTGACAGTATCTAACCTCAGTCCCGATCCATTGACGGAAACGGTAATTTTGTTTACCTATTTCAAATAGATTTGGCTCGAAATTGATGTGGACATTCCTTTTTTATTCCTCAAATGCATAACTTTACTCTCTGCCATTTTCCTTTGCTCTACCCCGAGACGGAGGTGCCGCTGAAAGCCCCATATTAGCCATCATCGATGCACCCCCTTCAGCGTCAGTCACGCAATCTCGAACAACAATATTGCCACTACACGCACCTTGGACATTCACCCGACTTTAACACGCAAGATAGACAGCTCGGTGCGCGGCCAAAACTTTTTCTTTGATTCCGCCAACAGGTGTCACTGCCCCACGAAGGGTGTCTCCTTGAACTGACATGTGAATGGGTGCCTTTCAGTGACACTCAGTGCCGCTACATCGAATTTTCAGATTTGAGTGCGAGCGTTAAGCAGGAGCTAATCGAGCTCGACGCCCAAGGAAGTCCATATCAGATTTTGCATGATCATCTTCTCAAGAATTGGACCTATGTCAGCGAATGGGGACGAGATGCGAGTGAGCACAAAGCAAGGTATGAAAGTTTGATTAGAGATCACGGTCACATGTTAACAAAAATGGCGACTCAAAAATTAATTGTGGCATAAAAAATGACTTTTATAATCCTGACATTGAGCTTTCATTAGCGAGAAATCCGTCTATAAGGACGGGATCGCAGCCTAAATTTACGGAGCCGGACACCCGGTGCTGTTACATTTGTAACTTCCCACGGTGATAGTACCGCCTGACATTACAGCTGAGCCTACATCTAGGACGTTGGCTTGAATTACGCCATTAACAACCATTGACGTTGTATTTCCGGATGATCGGTCTCCTTCAAGAACGATTATGTTCCCGCTCGGAAATGCCAAACGACCGCTGCCACGAACTTCTAAGTTATCCAGTTTGAGTGTGACTCGATATGGATCGCCAGAAACAGCACTTAGGGATGTCAATCCACTTGCTACATTGATCTCATCTAGTGTGTTTGACGTAATCGGTAAGAGCAGGTTATCAGAAAGCGTCGAAGTCCCGTAATTGGTTCTCGGATCAATTAAGAAGTCAGTCAAATGATTAAATACATTGTAAGTGTCTGCAAAGCTGTTTGCTGAGGTGAGTTTGGTTGCGGTCAATGCTGAGGAAGTTGTTGAAACCTGTCCACGAATAAATGTGTCTGCAGTGGACGATTGGCCGTTGTTATCGATTATGAGGTCACCGTATGCTTGGCCGGGGGTCTTTGCGAAGACTGTACCAGCAGCAGCATATACACCTACTCCTCCTGCGCCACCACCGTAAGCTGTCACTTTCGTATAAAATGACGACGAAAAAAGTCCTCCTAAAGTTGTATAATAAATAGCGATTCTTCCACCACCACCTGAATGGCCTGAAGTACTTGCTGCTCCTCGAGCAGTAATGAGACCTGAGCCCGTCAAAGTTCCTAAATCTAGCCAAACACTGCCACCTGCGCCTGCTCCGTATTGTCCCATTGTAAATGCATTTGATGATATGGTTCCATCCAATGAAAGAGTACCGGGTGTCGTTATTCTAATTGCACCGCCGCCGCAGTTGACATTATATGTTCCTGACGATCCGATAGTTGTAGGAGTTTTAAAACTACCATACGTATAGTTGGTATTTCCTGTACCTCCTGATCCGTATCCACCATGCGCACCGCCGGCTGCTGAGATGGTCGTAGATACTAAAGACAAGGTGTTTTGGTTTCCCTGTGATCTAATATAGGTGGACGTTTGCATACAGTACCCTTTATCCACTGCGCTAATTATTGCCCCGCTGGGCACCGTAATATTCGCTGCAGAAATATACATTCGGTATTCAGTTGAAGGCGTGGTGGCAAGACTCGTTATCGAACTCGTCGCATCCATAGAAAGATCACCCGTTATGTTTAACGTCTTCGTTAAACCTACCGTTCCTGCGGTCATTGTAGTCGCAGTCATTGTCATATTTCCGACCACGTTCACGTCGGTAAAATTACTAGCTGTCATCGAAGACAAACTAAAATTTCCTCCGACTGTGACTCCGCTTCCAGCAGATATGGTAGAATTAGTAGCCGAAAAATTGCCTGTCACATTTAAACCGGAAATCGATGTTATAGAAGAACTCGTCACCGTCAAATTTCCTGGAAATGCTTTTCCAGACAAAGCAAACGTACCATTCGATAATGTAACTGCAGCATTGCTCGCCTGCGGTAGAAAAACCGGAACTGAGGTACTAGAACTCACATTTGCAGTGATACTAGTAACATTTGTTCCGAACTCAATACTTTGGGCACTACCTTCCAAATATCCAGTCGTACTAAACGTCGAGGTGTCGCCTGAAGTAACATCTCCGTCTTTTACGATGACTTTGCCGTTAAATAGCACTCGAGCTCCGCCCCGTATTTCCAGGTTATCTAAGACCAACGCGATGCCGTATGTATCGCCACTGGACCCTACGGACGTCATGTCACCAGAAACATTTAAAACGTCTTTGTCATGCCCAGTAATTTTGAACAATGTGTCGTCAGACCATTGGCTTGTTCCGTTTTGCGCGATATTGGGATTGACATAAAACCCAGTTAAATGATCTGTATCATAGGTAGTCCCACCTGACTGACCGATATCTTCTCCAAAGGCGTTGGATTTTGTCAATGCAGTTGCCGCTAGGCCTGTTGACGTTGAGTTAGAAGGCATGTTTAAAACAGTTAGCGCATACATAGATGAAACATTACCAGCATCAATGATTAAATCTCCGTATGTTTGACTTGTTGATTTAGCATACAAAGTACCGGCTGCTCCGCCTTGTCCAGGAACAGAAGCTCCACCTGCGCCTGGTTTTACTGTGACATTTGAAATAAAATTTGTTGGGTATGAAAAGTTTCCACTGACTGATGAATAGTAGATTGCGATCCGGCCGCCGCCACCGGATTCTCCTGTAGCTCCACCGGAAGCGTACATAGCACCACCGTTGGCATTGACTGTCCCAGTACCTGAAATTGCACCCGCATCGATCCAAATACTTCCGCCGGCCCCGCCAGAAACATGAACTGCACCAGTTCCATGACCATTGGCAATCATCGATCCGTTATTGACTAAACTTCCACCGTTTAACACCACTTTTAGGATGCCACCGCCACTTCCGGCCCCCGATGTTGAGCCCGAACTTCCCGACTCATAAGGAGCCAAAATACTGCCGTATCCATGTATCACATACTGGGAACCTGCAGTATATCCGCCCCCGCGTCCTCCGTGGGAGCCGCCGAAGTAATATCCGCTTGAACCTACAATCGGATAGACGTTTGTATTGCCAAATGACCTTGAATAACTTGCTGCCTGATAAGCAAAGCCCTTGCCCGTCACATCAATAGAACAACCACTATTGATAGTCAAACCATAAGCGTTGATTCCTAAAGCATACTCATTGGACGATGTGGTCGCTGATTGTGTAAGAGTTGAAGTATTCGATAACGTTAAGCTACCCGTCAGGTTAATGCAGGAAGCTGCCCCACGCAAACAACTCATTGTTAAAGTTGATCCAGACACCGTCAAATTTGCAGCAGATGCTTGGGACAAGGTTAAATTTGTTACGTTTGTTAAACTAATATTTCCTGTTGTCGTCATCGTACCGAACCCAGTCATATTCAGACCGGTAGTCGTAAACGATTTCCATTCTTCAACCCTCGGGTCAAAGGTGCCGAGATTTCCTGAGTTTGTGATCGTCACATCTGCATTGCGGTATTCGACGCCGTCGCTTAGCATGCCGTTGACGACAGCGGTGGTGGTATCGTTGGAAGAGACGTCACCTTCAAGAACTAAAATATGGGCTGTCGATCCAGTAAGTTTAGCGTTTCCTCTCACTTCTAGATTGTCAAAAACAAGCATGAGCTCCACCTGGTCAGTTGATGAATAGCCAGCCACTGTTGTCATATCGCCTGTGCTAATCGTTAATATATCTGGAGTCGCTGCAGTAACCTTGTATAAGGTGTTATCTGATTTAGTTGAGGTTACGTTTTGATCAATTTTTGGATCGATAAACCAGCCCGCAAAAGTCGATGTAAATGTAGCATAAGGAGCTGCAAATAAGCCAGTGTTTGAGACCGTCGTGGCAGTAACATTTGTTACGTCAGTCACAGTAGGACGATCAATTTGAGTATATGTATATTGGTTCGACGTTGTGTAGCCGCAGTTGTTGATAATCAAATCACCATAGGTTTGCCCTGATCGTTTTAAGAAAATGGTTCCTGCGTGTCCACCGTTATCCGCTATGGTTGACTGCCCTCCACAAGCAAGGACATTTGTTAAAAAATTCGTTGGATATGCGAAATTTCCTGAAGTTGTATTACTATAGATAGCAATTCGACCACCGCCAGCTCCACGAAATGTTGATGCACCCCCGCCGCCTTGTGCTGCAATTGCACCCGATCCGGATAATGTCGGTGTTGAAATCCAAACACTACCGCCTGCTGCAGAACCCCAATTTACATTGTTAGTACCTGCACCAGAGGCTGTAATACTGCCGTTGTTGACTAAGCTTCCAGAAGGATTTATGACGATTTTTACTCGGCCTCCTCCTTGTACGGATGTGGTATTGCAGGCACCGGAGCCACCTAAATCGCTTGGTTCAAAAATTGAACCATAGGTACTCCTCATTGTAGTTGTATTGCCTCCACCACCACCGTGCACTCCGCCGGTATAAATTCCAGCTCCAACAGCAAAAGAAGAATTCCCCTGAACTCTAAAACTTGCGTTAGTAGATTCTAAGTAACCTTTGCCATCGACATTTATTTGACTGCCAGCATCAATTTGTAGATAGTCAGCTGTAAAGACCAACCCATATAAGACTGAGGTTGTTGATGTTGAATGCGTCAAAATCCCGTTATTTTTAATAATCACCGACGTAAACACCGAATCACTTGGACACGACCAGGTATCTAGTGTGACCGTCGTGCCGTTTACAACAAGCTGATTATTTTTAAAACCTCCACTAATCACAGTGGTACAGTTGATGGTCGTCGGCGTAGTGACACCTGTCGCACTATAGTAAGTAACACTGGCTGTGTCACTGAAAGCACTTCCTCCCAGTGTTGCAGACACGGTAGCAGATCCTGTAGCTCCTGGTGCCCTTAGAGTTTGAGTGTAAGTCCCATTGCTGTTGTCCACTGCCGACGTTAGCAGTGTGCCGTTGGTTGTTGTAAACGCCACTGTTCCGGCACCACCAACTGGTATCAAGATTCCGTTTGCGTCCTTTGCTTGCAAAATAACAAGAGCGGTTGACGTTCCATCGGCGGCTAAAGCTGTCGGGCTAGTCGACAAATCTGACGTCGCAAGACTGATCGCTCCATACATGGAAACAACGGCTGTATCCACAATGCTACGCCCATCAAATGTTGCTGTGACTGTGGCAATCGCACTAGCATTGGCTGATCTTAAAACCTGCGTGTAAGTTCCGTTGCCAACGTCTGTCACAGAGCCAATCAATACACCCGCGGTGGTAGAAATAACAACTGTGCTTCCACCCGACGTCATTTGTGCATTGGCGCTGTCTTTAAGAGTGACAGTCACAGTCGTTGTGCTTGAGCCATCTGCTGCAATGATAGATCCAGCTGAGTTCACGGTAGAGTTTGCAGTGCTCGGCCCCGAAGTCGAAGACATATAAACAATCACCGGTGTCAACGCAGAACCTGCAAGTGTTCCTGACACTGTCGCGGTTCCGGGAGTTGCCGATGCCACAAGAGTTCTCGAATAGGTGCCGTTGGCATTGTCAGTGATAGCAGCCTGCCAACTTCCTAGTGTTGTACTCAAAGTTGCAGTACCGGCTGATGACGTCAAAGCATTCCCATATTGGTCTTTAGCAACGATCGCAATCGTTGACGTTGAAGCACCATCAGGAGTGATGGTCGAAGGAGTGGCAACGATGCGTGATTGCGAAATATTTACAGCACCTGGAGTAATCGCCAAACTTGCAGTATTGGTCATGGATACAGTATTAATCGTCGCAGAAATCGTGTAACTAGCTGCAGCGGCAGAGTTCTGAACCACTCGCGAATACGTTCCGTTGCCATTGTCCACAACACTTCCTACCAGCGTTAAACCTGAGGCCGAGATTGCGACTGTTTGTCCTCCGGTAGTCAACGGCGTTCCTAATGCATCCCTTAACGTGACAGTTATCAGCGCGGTTCCTGTAGTGCCAGCTGTTAAAGACGATGGAGAAACGGATATTGTTGATGCCGCGGTGCTATATCCTCCCGATGTCAACAAAATGCTTTCGGTGTCTACGACAGCACTGGCATTTATGGTTGCGGAAGCCAGGATAGATGAGCTGCTGGCTCCCGCAGGACTTCGCACGGTTTGTGTATAGGTTCCATTTCCATTG
This sequence comes from Pseudomonadota bacterium, assembly GCA_026390495.1. Classification (GTDB taxonomy): domain Bacteria; phylum Bdellovibrionota_B; class Oligoflexia; order Oligoflexales; family RGVZ01; genus CAMDKS01. The sequence continues at coordinate 9,784 of JAPLFV010000196.1, forward strand.
TCAGCTACAGAGCCCAAAAGGGTTCCTTGATTTACAGCGAATACGATCGATTTGCCACCAACTCCTAGTAAATTGCCGTATTGATCCTTTGCTGTCAGAGTTAAAACAGCCGTATCGATGCCGTCACCTTGCATGGTGCTCTTTGAACTACTCACTAGTGACTGATTGACACTTGCATCGCTGCTAGGGCTGACTGTACTAGTTAATGAAAATGAGACAGATTGGGTTGGATTTGCAACCAAGCTAGCAGTGATCGTTTGCACCCCGGCAATGGTGCCGGAATAAATATCTGCCGAAGCAACTCCAAGGCTGTTAGACACGACGTCTATTGTATTAGATGTGTTGTTCAATCTTGCATTTCCAGATTGAACGGTGAATCGCACCAAGACACCGGATGCCACGGATCCCTCGGCAGTCCTCACACTGACTTTCAATGGGTCTGTGGCAGCTTGGCCCAAGTGCGCAGATTGATTGTTTCCTGCAAGCATGGACATTGTGGACGTGGATTGAGGGATGACAGTCAGCGTAAAGTCGACTCCAACTCCCATCACGCTTGCTTTAATGGCTATGCTTCCACTGGCTGTTCCGGCAACAAAAGTGCTTTTTGCTAGTCCATTTTGATCCGTTGAAACCTGTTCTTGAGTAAACGTACCACCGTTCAATGTTTGGAGCGAAAAGCTAACTATAGTGTCAGCGAGGGGTTTAGCGCCTTTGAGTACCTGAACAGCAAGTGGGTTGGAAAATGATTGAGATGAGGCAGCGCTTTGAAAATTTCCACCTGCAATGATCATTTGAATGGTATCAATGCTATTTGTTTTTTCGCTCCCAGATGGAATATTTGAAGTGCCGCCAGATTTCTCTGAAAAATCTGGTGCAGTAGCTCCAGCATTTTTGACTAAACCCTCTTTGCTACCGCTACAGCTTATCAAGAATAAAAATATCGGAGCGACGCATGCCGAGACGCTGAGCCATTTATAGACTTCCTTACAACCGTCTTTGGTGGTCATAAAAAATTTTGACATGATCATTACCTTTCAATAAGCAGAAGTTACTTCCGAAAGGAGTCATCGGCTAAATTTTAAAAAATTCACTCAAAATCGCAAAAACTAAATGATTATTGATGGTTACAGGTAGGTTGTGAGGTCTTATTTTGGTATCAAGTCATGTGCTGAACGTAAAATCACTAGATTTAGAGCCTAAACCCTAAACCGGTCTCTACATTTGTTGCTCGGATTGTGCTGCGGTCGTACCCAGTAAATCGATCAACGGAGGCTTCGAGAGTCAACCAGACTTGATTTACATCGGACCTTCCATATTTCATCAATACCATGTTCAAGCCATATCCAACTCCATAGCCACCGTAGCTGACATCCACTTGACCGTGAATTGTTCTTGTTCGGTAGAGTCCCAGGACGTAGTGATTGAATGAAGAATCAAAATCCAGGGTTGTGTTTTTTAGATTCTGCCTGAGCCTTGCCCCACTTGAAAATAAATACCACCGCCCACCGATGTCGAAACCATCCCATAAAGATGACCCGTTTTGAACATCACTAAGATTTGCATAGGCAACTTCAGTGGCTAATTTCTCGGTTAAGAAATAATTGAACACAAACCGTGAGCCATAAGTAGAGTATTTTGCATCCTGAGCTTGTAAGGTATTGATGCTGCCTTTCAAGTATATTTCATGCTGAAGTTTTGAGGAATTCGAGGAGGTCGAATTGAGAAAATTTTCTGTGACGACTCCCCACGACATATCCTCGACAAATAGACAAGTGAGCAAAACCAGGTATCTTGATAACCTAAATAAGCTCATGGCTGACTCGAATTTAGTGACGTCAGTTTGCTTTTAGTTTCACCGTTATCGGGAAAAAGTTGAAGGGACCGCTCATAGGCTTTTATGGCTAGAGGAGTTTGTTTCAGTTTCAAATAGATCGATCCTCGCATATCCCATAGTATTGCCGCATTTGGAAAACGTGCCAAATATCGGTCTAAGATTTCGCCAGCGCCCTTGTAGTCACCATTTTGGACTAGTTTATTGATTTGTTGTAACTCAACACCAAATTGATGAATTTCCGAGTCAATGATCTTTCCTGACTGACCAGAAGATCCAAGGTTTCCTGAAACTTGAATGTTCTGGGTGATGCTTTTTTCAAGCCTTATTGTAGATGTAACATTGGTATAGCTACCTCTGGCGTAGCTAACTTGTTCGGGTTGATAGCCATCCTTTTGGACTCTCAAAGAAATATTTGGGCCAAATTTATCGATTTGATCTTGAGACAGACTGAGTGGAGTTTTGCCGATTTCGGCGTAAGACTGTGCATCATAGTCAAATAGCTGAACGGTTGCACCTTCCGGATAGGAGATAACTTTGACCTCCATTGTTTGACATCCATTGCAGATAAAAACATAGATACAGTTGCAAATGAGGCTTGCAATTGATTTGCAGTTTGAATCTAGTGACGTCATGGCGATCCTATGATTCCGCGATTGGGTTAATGATATCGAACAACTTATCGGCAGGATTTTACTCAAGCAAAGAATGGGCCTCTGGATTTTAAGAGAAAAGTGTAGATTACTCTGATGTATTCAGCTATTTACGAAGCAATATTGATGATTGGGTCCTTGGGATTTTCAGTCGAACTCTGACGTGGCTCGGTGCTTGCCTTCTTGATCTTTCCAATGATCTCAGATTTTAGATTCATGCCTCGCTCCGAAGGCGATCTTAGTTGCCTTGATGCAATGCGCCTTGCTTTTATATCTGGAAATTTTGCCATGAATCGCCTTTGAATAGACTGTTCGAGGCATGATAAGAAGTCGACTGTGTCTCCAATTGACATGCTTTCGATCAGCTTAAATGCGATATCAAAGTGCATGGCGACATAGTCACCAACATCTTCTCCGACAAGATTTTTAATAATTATCTCTCGATCTGTCGGTAAAGAAGCTATTATTTCAGAAACCTTTTCATCTTGAGAAAAGGCTTCTTTCGGTAAAGCCGCACGAATTTTCTCCGCAATTGAATTTAAAGACGCTTCAAATGGTTCTGTTGAGTTTAATGCGGTAATGATTGGCGTTGCGATTTCTTGGTCAGAGGCGATAATTTTGATAATAGTATTATTAGAAATATTGCTGCTCAAAGTGCGCAGCTCCGATTGTGTTAATGATCTTATAAATTGAAGTCGGTCACGGGACTTCATAGACAGTATTCCTTCTTCAATCTGAATTTTTGTGAGAATTTCTTTATTTTGTTCACTTAGCCATAGGGCCTTAATGACCTGATCAGAAGTCTTTCTCAAGGTAGCATTACTTTCTAAGAGAAATTTTGACTCGGTGGCAACGTAGTTTAGGTAGCTTGAATTTTGGTTTTCGCTCATTTTGCTTTTGATAGATTTTCTGTAGTCCTGATCCACTGCACACAAGATCAAGAACAGACACTGATAATTGTTTGCTGTTAGGTAGTCATCTATCGCAAGATTCAGTCCTTCGTTATGCTCTCTAATTTCTTTGCGTAGCTCATTTACGATGGACACAAAGCTAATATTTTTGTTTCCAATTGATTCTTCGATGTGACTTTGGGGGCGTTGTTCCGTTGGGTCGGAGGCTCTCTCAACGCCGCCGTTGAATCCCTCAGTTAAGCTTGTCGCAAGTGGCGCCATGTCCGTCGAGATTTGCTTGGAAAGATATTTTGATATATTTCGCATCACAAACCATCCACCGGCCAGGCTCAGCGCTAATAGTATGGCGACTCCCAAGACCCAAAGGCCTATTGGCCTTTCTAGATCCTTGACTTGGCTCTGTGAGGATGTTTTGACATCGTTAATTTTAGACTCGTTTACGATGATCTTTTCTTTTAGTCCCTGAATCTCTGTTTTTAACCCACTTAATTCGTTTTGCTTACCATCTGTGTTTGGGAATGGATGGTCTTGAAGTTTTAGTGAAACTGCTTTGACGCCTATTTTTGCCAGTCTTTTGGAAAGGAGCTGCTGTAACGACTTTTGATCAATCAAGACTTTTGAAGCTTCATAGCTAAGTGTAATTTTGACTGTTGTGGTATCCGTTATAATTTGATTGTCATCAGTGCTCCTGCCGGCGGTTGTCTCAGTCGGAAATCCAGGTAGAGAGTTTCCTGAGAACAGAGATTTCTTTGCGGTAGTTGAGTTAGAATTCTTGTCAGCTACTTCGATGTCAAAAGCATATTGTAGGAGGCCAAAATACCTAGCAAAGAAATTTTCGACCTCATGTCTTATTAGGGATCTATCGTTTGAGGCATATATTTGTGAAGTATTCGCTACTGTCACTAAAAAAAACAAAGTAGTCATGGCAACTAGTCGTCGCAGGTAACATGTTTTTAAGAGATTGTGAAATCTCGATGCCATCATGAAATCATGGTCCCTTATCAAAGATTCTTGTCAAAAGTCCTATTGACTAGGTAATCGGATCTTATTGCAATAACTCAAGATTTTCGCACAACGGAGATTGGCATAAGCCTGAACAGGTCAAACAAACGTAGTTTTATTGCATATTTAGATTATTGATATTTCTAGCGATCCAATGCTTATGCATTCGCTGCAGGTCCGACATATTCAAATATTGTAAAGGTCTTTCTAGTTTTGGATGTTTTGATCTGTCATCTTCATCTTCAATAAAGATAGATTTATCTGCAATGCTGCTTGGCAATTTTTGCCTAAATAATTGCAAGTCGATCGCTGATATACTGATTATAGTAATCAATCCTTTATTTAGAGAGTAGCTTATGTCGACGCATACTATTGGGCTATTACTTTCAATTGGCATTGCAATTTGGGCAGTGTTAACTAGTGCAAAAGATCCCTCAATATACTTTAACTCACACAGTATTGTCTTGGTGGTTGGCGGCACACTTGCGGTGGCATTAATTGCTTACAGACCAGCAGAACTCATCAACTTGTTAAAAGTTGCTTCGATGGTGATCGGAAAACGAAATCGTCAATCTAGTAAATCTGTGGTGGCGGAACTCGTGCAGATATCACAAAGCCAAGCAAAAGCTGGTAGTTATTTGATTAAGTTTCCTGGTGGCCACCCATTTGTAAAGGATGGACTGCGATTGCTAGACAATCAGTTTGAATATGAAGAGATCGAGGCCATTATGACGTCGATGATGCAAGAGAGAAAAGCGGAATTTCAAAGAGAAATTGAGATTGTGAATACCTTAGCAAAGTATCCACCTGCATTTGGAATGGTTGGAACGGTTCTTGGCCTAGTTTCGATGCTTGGGTCCATCCAAGCAAACAGCACTGCGTCAACAATTGGGCCCAGCATGGCGATTGCGCTTGCGACGACATTCTATGGATTAGTACTTGCAAATTATATTTTAACGCCATTGGCAGATAGTCTGTCTAACCGACTCCGATCTGAAACAGCTGAACGCCGAATCATCATTAAAGGTATTTTATTACTTGAGCAGCAGCAAGATCCAGTATTTATTGAAGAGGCCTTGAACGCACATTTACTTCCTCACCAGCGACAACAAACAAATAATGACCGCATGGAAGCAGCATAATATATGGCAAAGAAGTTTCCATCCGTTGCTAGAGACATCGAAGACCTAGAGGTAAGCTCACAGCATTCGTCTTGGGCTGTGAGTTATGCCGATCTAGTGACTTTACTGCTTTGCTTCTTCATTTTATTTTTTAATGTCGATCAGGTTAAAAATTCCCCCGATTCAAATAAGCGTCAAGA
>JAPLFV010000281.1 GCA_026390495.1 Pseudomonadota bacterium
CTTTCATTGAGATTCACTACCTACAAGAACCGGAATCGATGTACCTTCAAATCAGTACAAAATTATTGTCGACACTCAAACAGAAGAAGGAACCACCATTAGAGATGAATCTATTTTAGACCTTCGTTAACGGAATTCAAAATGTAAGACTATATGCCAACCAGAATTCAAAATGCCTTTTGACCAAGTCGCTGAGAAACACCAAAGAATTGAAACAAAAATCCCCATGGCATCGCGGGTATCGATGCCATGGGGATTATTTAATTGACAACGTTTTTGCTGACAAAGTTAAGACAGACTAAGTCTTTCTATAAATTTTCTGGCCGCAATTGTAAAACCCCTTAAACACCTGCCTCAAGGGCACCACAGGCTATGCTCCGTGCTATTAACTCAAAATAATGCCCGCACCAAAAAAACAAAAACAATGACTTATCTCAGTTATGTTTTAGGGTTAAGATTGTGGTTAGCAGTTTAGCCACAACGGTGACCTCTATTGTCCAACTCTTCCTTGAGTATAGAACCGAAAAAATGACTCAAGACTCTGAACTTCAACTTTTTGAATCAAGCTCCATTCAAAGTATTCAAGACCAGGTTTGGACAGTTAACGAAGATGCTCTAAAGAACCTCGTGCAATCGACTCTTCAGAGTCCCAATATCATTGGGCTAAAAATCAAAGACGATTCAGGCAAATCACTGGCCGAGCAATCAAAATCGGGAACATTTAAGTACACAGAAACTAAACATTTCTCCCTAAGAAACCCTACCGAATCAGGTGAGTCTATAGGATCGGCAGAACTACTGATTACCAATGATTTTATCTACGAAAAACTTCAAGGTCGTGCGATTACCATACTACTTGCAAATTTTCTCAAGACAGTAGTTGTTTCAAGCTTCTTGTTATTCTTCTTCAATCTTTTGGCTGTAAACCCAATAAAATCCATTTCATTCCAACTAAACTCGAATGATTGGAATCAACCAAAGGACATTAAAATCAGGCCTTTAAAGTGGCCTTTTAGCGTGCGAAATGACGAAATCTCAAAAATGATTGAAAGGCTCAACATCTCAATAGAAATTATTAGAAAGCACAATGAATCAAATAAAAGCACAATCAACATGACGGAGGCCAAGTTTCAAGCCACGTCTGCTGAATTGGAGTCAACACAGGAACTTGCGAAAACATCCGCAAGACTTGCGGAAATCGGAATATTGACATCAGGTGTGGCTCATGAGATCAACAATCCCTTAACAATCATTTTGGGATCCGCAATGATGATTGAGAAACTCCTCCAAGAGGATCCCGCAAACTTACCCAGGTCTCTACGTTGTGTGAACCAGATAAAAAACTCCAGTGAGCGAATCAAAGTTATCGTTCAGGGCCTACGGATTTTTTCTCGGGATGGCTCCACAGACGCCTTCGAACCATGTTCACTCAATAAGATATTTTCTGAAGTTCAATGCATCATGTCTGGTTTAAATCGTGGACAAGATATCAAAATCGACTTTGAAATTTCCCATGAATTTACAATCCTGGGTCGATATGTTCAAATCTCTCAGATACTGATCAACCTCATTAATAACTCACAAGATGCAATTGAAGGATTGGAAGACAAGTGGATTAAAGTAAAAGCAATTCAAAACGAGGAAGATGATGAAGTTATGATTTCTGTCACTGACTCCGGCAAAGGTATTCCTCGAAGTGTTAGTGAAAAAATGTTTCTGCCGTTCTTCACGACGAAAGAAGTCGGCAAAGGAACTGGACTGGGACTTGCTATTGTTCACGGCATTGTTTCCGAGCACAATGGTATTATCTACGTAAACGAGAACTGTGAGAATACTCAGATCCTGTTGAAATTCCCAAAATACAAAGAAATCAGACAGAAAAGGGAGGGCGAAAATGTTGCTTAAGAAGATATTGCTTAATGTGATTGCATTAATTCTTTGCGCCATTATGGCAAGTGATGCCTATTCAAAAGATTTAAAAATAGTTACGGCCCCATGGGAAGGCTATACGGAAAAAGACGGAAGTGGTTTGTATTTTGAATTGTTTCGAAAAGCGATGGGTGTGTCCAAAATTGATTTTGTGCTAATGCCTTGGAAGAGGGCTCAAACTCAAATGGAGGCAAAAAAATTTGACGTGATTTTGGGAGAGTCAACAGATATTAAATACTGTAGCTATCCAAAATGGCCAATTGATGCCGATTTCTTTTCTATTTTCTCATCAATAGAGAAAATGCCTGTATGGCCTGATAAAAGCGACCTGCCAAGGTATCGTTTCCTATGGGTCAGGGGCTATAATCTTTCACAACTTGCCAGCGGGCTAACAGCCTTTCAAGAGATAAATGACGTGGAAGAAGGGATGCGCATGATTGCTGCAGGACGCGCAGATGCTCTCATTGATTATGATGCCGATCTTCGAGAAAAACAGATAAAATTGAAACTGAATCCAAAGATGTTTCATGTGGCAAAAACAAATCTATCTGGAGGTCTGATATATGCCTGTTTCGCCAAGCAAGAAGGAGTTCACCCAGACGCCAAGATATTTGACGCTGGTATGGAAAACTTATACAAGACTGGCGAACTCAGGAAGATCTTTGAAAAATACAAGCGCATTCAAAACTTCGATAAGATAGTAGAGAAATTTGGCAAATGAAATTGCACCCCATCTATAATTCAGGCGTTGCCAAACTCGACATAGACGCTCCCTCTTCATGACTCTGAAACTTCGATAAATAGATCGTCAAATGTGCCAAGGCATCTTGGTCAGGAATTGCAGAGTCAACTTTAAGTATCACCAAGTCCTGCTGCGCAGGCGTCAACTTCTGCAAGATCAAATCTTTTTCATTCAAGGGATGATCTTTGAAATAGAGTTGAGTCGTGAGGCTCGGGTATCCTCTCACATGAACCTTAACATGTATATGTGGAGGTCTGATCCAACCATTACCTGCAGGATAGGCTCCAGGTACAATGGTTTTAATGGAAAAGCCACCATTTTCGTCAGTCTGAACTTGAGCCCAATACTGAAAGTCTCGGTCCAAAACTGCAGTGTTTGGATCGCGCGGGTGATTGTAACGACCTGTGGCACATGCCTGCCAAAACTCAACGACCGCACCTGGAATAACTTGGCCTGAATCCACATCTATCACCTGCCCAAGGACCTTGATCACATCGCCTTTCGCATATTCTTGACGACCTTTGACTCGAGTCATATCGGCATCTTTGTCCAATTGGTCTTTCACGGGGTAGAATGGACCCTCTACTTGCGCAGGAGTTGGCAAAGTATTGTCTAATGCGAGAGATACTTTCGAAGCGGCTACTGAAGCCACCAGTACGCCAGCTCCGGCTTTGCCAAAGTTTAAAAGTGCAGCTCTTCGATTCAACTCTGTGTTTGCCTTTTGATTCATAGGAACTCCCTAAATGTTAAATGAAAATACAATATGTTTAACTTCCGTGTAGCAATAGATTGACACGAACTCATTCATTGATAAAATAGATTCTACCTATTTTTTCGATAGTTAATTTCAATGAATAAAAATACTATCTAAAGAAACACAAGATGACCTTAGTCTTCCTCAATGCTTTTGCCAGCAGAACACACAGATTTTCAAAAAAAAGGATCCAATCATGACTCGAATCAAATCACCCATTCACCACATGGCTTCTCCATCGGATATCCAATATTTTGTAGAAACGGCACAAACCCTCAATTTTTCTCGAGCTGCAGATCGATTGGGAATCGCGCAACCTTCTTTGACTCAAGCCATGCAGCGTCTAGAGCTTGCACTGGGAGAGTCGGTGTTTGATCGTCACAAACGGGGGGTGACGTTGACACCTGCAGGTAAACATCTGTTGTCAAATGCAAAGGTGCTCCTCCAAACTTGGGAGAGCGTTCGTGCATCAAGCCAAACAACTATGAAAGAAATTAAAGGCAGATTTACTATCGGCTGCCATCCGTCGGTTGCATTGTACGCCCTCGGTCAATGTATGCCTAAGCTTCTAGAGAATCCGCATTTGGAGATTCATCTCGTACATGATCTGTCACGAAAGATCACGGAGCAAGTGATCAATTCATCTGTAGACATCGGGATCGTGGTCAACCCTATCAGACATCCCGATTTGATTATCTCGAAAATCTATGACGACGAGGTCACATTCTGGGCGACGTCACAGGTACTTTCTAAATTACAAGATAAGTCTAACAACACGATCATTTTCGATCCTAATATTATTCAGTCTGCAGTTTTGTTAAAGAAGGCAGCTCAGGCAAAAATTGTCGTCAATAGAACCATAGAGTCGTCAAACCTAGAAGTAGTTGCCAGCCTTACGGCTTCCGGTTGTGGAATAGGTATTCTTCCAACCAGAGTCGCCAAATTGGCACACAAACCTCTGGTAAAACTGAAATCGGCACCCATTTACAAAGACGAAGTCTGCTTAATTTCGCGAATTGAAAGCAAAAAGGTCGCTAGTATTCAATATATCTGTAAGACGATCAAAGGCGCATGACAGCGCTAATTTTTTTGACTTCAGTAAATTGATGTCTCTTGGTACAAACACAGTGCTGTAAAAAGCCATTTTCAATTTACCGTTAAACAAAGGAATACATCATGAAAGAGATAGAGATTCACAATTTAAAGTCACGTCTGATTAAATCAAATGCCACAAAAGTCAATTTCTTAGTCGCTCTTGGACTAGCATCTATCGCTGCTGCATGTAGCAATAGCGCACCAACAAACGAATCGACTGATAAGAGTATTTCTGACGTTACGTCCTTGTATCAGCTTCCGGATGGGAGATTTAGCGTGACTTGCAAAAACGGCAAAGTCGAAACAAGAACTCAAGCGGAAGTATTAGCGAATGCTGTTTGCTCGAATGGAATTGGAAACGGTAACTTTGTTTACGCTAACTCAGATTCTTGTGATTCTTCAAGTCTGATTGGTGCCGTCTCTGAGTTTACAGAATGCTCAACTTTTGGAGCAGGAAAACGCTCATGGAGCATTAAGACCAATGGAACCTGTGACAATATTTCTGATACGACTGCGACAAATGCCTGCTATATCATCCAAAGTAAAATGCCGCAAACAGCGGTCCTTTATAATAGATCTGATTCTTGCGACTCTTCTTACATCGCAACCGCAGTGAAGAGAAATACCCAATGCTCAACACTTGGAAATGGTGCCGTTTGGAGTTACTCGTATCTTGGTCAATGTTTTAACATCAGCGACACAACCATGGTGAATGCTTGTTTCGAAGCGCAGGGAAATCTTCCCGGCATGACTCTTATTTATGGTCGTACGGACAGCTGCGATGCAAACGGAGCGATTGCTACAGTCGATAGCACGACCGATTGCAACAGCTTAAGTTCCAATGAGGCCTCATGGAGCATTCGTCAAAACGGACAATGCATAAATATCAATGACACTTCAGTTCGTCAGGCATGCTTTCAGGCTCAAGGTGCATTTTAATCTGCAAACAGAGTTCAGAAGGTCTGAAGATTCATTCCTGTAGAAGTGCGTCAAAAGATCTTAGTTGTTGATTTATTGACGCTATTCGTTTAGCGTTTTATGTCATTAACCATTTGTGAAGGGGTACTTCATGCGCATTTTCCTTGGATTAGTTTCATCAGTCATACTTTTAGCTCCATTGTCTAGCTGCACCAAATGCTCTCAAAGTTCAACGACAACAGACAAACCAGCGGAAACCACTGCCGCCTCAAATACAGCTGCATCCGCAACTGATGCTGCACCAGCTCAACCTGCTGTTGCTCCCGCTGCTGGTCAACTTGTCATCACAGATACTGTTGTCGGTACTGGAGCTGAAGCGGTTGCAGGTAAGACTGTTACTGTTCACTACACAGGGACCCTTTTGGACGGCACAAAATTCGACAGCTCCCTTGATCGCAATGAACCGTTTAAATTCTCGCTAGGTACTGGCCAAGTTATTAAAGGCTGGGACGAAGGCTTCAAAGGCATGAAAATTGGCGGCAAACGCAAGTTGGTCATTCCTTCTGACATGGCATATGGCGAGCAAGGCGCAGGTGGCGTGATACCTCCTAATGCGGCGCTTCAGTTTGAAGTTGAGCTTCTTAACGTCGAGTAGATCAATTCAATTGAAAGTTAAATAAAAAACCCGAGTTCCAATTTTAGGAACTCGGGTTTTTAAATTTAATCTCTAAAAATTCAACGACTCAATTCGAGATCAAAACCTAAGACTGAAACTACTCAGCCTTCGCCTTTTTCTTCACGATTGTCGAAGGAGACGCTTTCTTAGCAGCAGGTTTACCAGCAGCTGTGCCGCCATTAATCTTTGCTGTCAGTCGAGCCTTCGCCTTACGCCAAGCGCGGCGTTGACGAACCTTTGGAGTTTTACGATTATCACCACGACCCATGGTCAATACCTCATTCATGTAACGTATATTGTTAACTTTTTGCCTTAGATCTTTACGCCTTCTCTGCGGCAATAGCTGTCTAAACCAATTTTGTCGATCGTTCGCATCGCATGTGTGCTCACTTTCAAACTCACAAATTTCTTCTGCTCAACAGACCAAAAACGCTTAGTCTGAAGATTAGGTAAAAACCTATGATTCGTTTTGATATTTGAGTGCGATACTCTGTGACCGACTAATACTGTCTTGCCGGATAATTCACAAACCTTAGACATTATTCCTCCTCAGCGCTAGCTTTGCTTCCGAAGTCACCACCGGAAGAAGAATTATTGCGCCCTTCTGAACCTCTCTCAAAACGGCGACCACCAAAATCACGACCTGCCAACATCACAGTTGCAGCAGCCATTTCGCCACTGAAACCTTTTTCATGTCGGTGAGTCACCGATGAATGCAATAGGCCTAAAAATCTAGCGCGTTTAACAGCTAGAGCAATTTGACGTTGTTGATGAGCCGATGCGCCAGAAATCCTGCGAGGGATAATCTTGCCGCGATCTGTAATAAATCGCTTTAATACATCAGGATACTTGTAGTCGATGACCAGGTTGGGGTCTAACGTGCGCTTTTTACGAGATGCGAATCTGCGTTTGCGCCGTGGTTTATCCACGTTGTTTTCCAAGGGAACCTCCGGAAAATGAACCTTTGATTATTAAAGAGACACCATGTCTCTTTAAGAGAAAGGGCAAATTACTCTACAAAGCCTTGGCTGACAAGCATTTTCTACGGTAATCTTGGGCCATTATGGAACTTGAAATCGCCATCCCTAACCCTTTGGGTCAAACCTTTACCTACTTTCACCCCTCAGCCGTTGAGGCAGGCACTAGGGTAAAGGTTCCTTTTGCCAGTCAAGGCAAGACCTTGGGCGTTGTCCTGAAGTGCTCTCCAGATGATCCTCATTCAAGTCGGAAATTTAAACTAAGACCCGTCTCCGAAGTCGTTGACCAGGAGCCGGTATATTCTGCTGTCATGCTAGAACTCGCAAGCTGGATGTCCCAATATTATTTGCATCCAATAGGTGAAGTATTAAGAACCATGCTTCCAGCTAGCAAGACTAGAAGCCGAAAAGAAACATTCGTGCTGACCATAGACAAGCCAAATCCCGAATCGACTTCTACCTCAGAAAAAACTCCTGAAATTAGTTCAACGATTGATCTCGCCAATCCTGAACTCCATCTAGATGTTTTTGGGAAAAAAAGATCCATGGGCAAACTGACCATCCAGCAAAAGCTTAAAAAGAAGGGCCTTATAGGCAAGCAGCAAGAAGCTTTGTTTCGCAAATGGCAACAATTGAAAATTGTCGAACTTAAAATTGATGCTGATTTCAAAGCTCGTTCCAGTATTTCTCAAGGGGTGAATGAAAGCCAAAACTCCCCAGTACATCGCCAACTGATCTCGCCAAAGTTACTGAATTCTGCGCAAATGAATGCAGTCGCCAGTATCGTTGAAAAAGGCATACACACTCCTCCAAAGGAGCCATTTCTTTTGTTTGGTGTAACTGGGTCGGGAAAGACCGAGGTCTTCATGACGATTTTGGAACAACTCATCTCCAAGAATTCAGAAGCTCAAAGCCTAATTCTTGTCCCTGAGATTTCATTGACTCCTCAAACCACGCGCATATTTAAAGACCGGTTTCCAGGTGTCGTCGCGGTTGTGCATTCTGCCATGGACGACGACGATCGATGGTCTGAGCTCCATAGGATTCGATTGGGGCTGGCAAAGATACTCATTGGACCCAGATCAGCTGTCTTTGGTCCATTTAAGAACTTGAAATTAATTGTTGTCGATGAGGAGCACGATAGTTCCTATAAGCAAGGCAGCGGTCTACTATACAATGCAAGAGACCTCGCCGTTATGAGGGGAAAGCTGGAAAATGCAGCTGTGGTTTTAGGCAGCGCCACTCCCTCCATGGAATCATGGTTCAACGCAAAAATGGGACGCTATCAATTGATTGAGCTACCGGAGCGAGCTACCAAGAGACCACTTCCCGAAATAAAAACTGTTTTATCGAAGCCTTCAAACAAAGCGATAGAGAGAGTCAGGTTAAAACCGACTGATGCGCAGCAACCAAATCCAGATGAACAAATCTTCTCGTCCGAAGTCATCGACGAATTGCGTTCCAATTTAGTCCATAAGCAACAATCAATTGTTTTGGTCAATCGACGCGGATATGCCTTCTATCTTTTAAATCTTCAAGACGGAAAAACCGCTCAATGCCCAAACTGTAGCATCAGTCTGTCGGTGCATGGGCGCCGAAATGTATTGCGTTGTCATTACTGCGACTACAAAACCAGCATGCAACGAATCCTGGATGAATCCAAGACTGACACATGGGCCATTGTAGGGCATGGCTCCCAAAAGGCAGAGGATAGTTTGAGAGCACTGTTGCCTGATGCCCGAATCGCGCGATTAGATAGTGACACTGTCGCCGACCCAAAGGCACTCCCAGAAATTCTGGAGCAGTTTAGATCGGGACAACTAGATATTTTAGTCGGTACCCAGATTCTTGCAAAAGGTCACGATTTCCCAAACGTCACGTTGATTTGCATTTTGGAAGTCGATCAATTGCTAGGCCTCCCAGATTTCCGCGGTGGAGAAAGAACCTTTCAACTTTTAGTTCAAGCTGCAGGTCGTGCTGGTCGGGGTGAGTTACCCGGAAGAGTGATCGTTCAATCTATGCGTATTGAAAATGCGGTAGTCAAAGATGCACTCAAGCAAGACTACGTTTCTTTTGCAAATCAAGAAATGCTTTTTAGAAAGTCTATGGGTTACCCGCCATTTGGCAAAATGACATTATTTGAATTTAACGGAACAGATCCGGTCAAACTAGATCAGTGGTGTGCAAAACTCGACGCAGACCTTGATCAAAAACTTCAAGCGACATCAGACCTTTTGCCACATATTAAAATTCTGGGGCCAGCACCGTCCCCCATTGAAGTGATCCGAGGACGCACTCGCCGCACCTTGATTGTATTGGGAGATTCGTTTAAATCGACACGTGCTGCATCGCAAATGATTCTTGATTCATGCAAAAATCCACCGGGTGACATTCGATTTAAAGTCGATGTGGATCCCCAATCTACACTTTGAGAATGAGAAAAAGCTGTTTTCAATGATGAATGATATCTTGATAATTTTTAACACTCTGTGGTGCATCATTTGGATGGTGATTCACCTAAGAGCGCGACGACACCGAAAATATTCACTTCAAAAAGCACATTTTGCAAAAATGAAGTTCTATCCACCTCTTTCAACTTTGATATTTCTGTTTCAATTCTTTTTCATTCCATTCTGGATCCTCAAATTATCGGATTGGTCGATGTTCAAAGACCTTTCCTGGGAGCCCGTCATTCAAATCGCAGGAATGATTGTAGTCGCCTTCTTTTCAGGTCTTTATTTTTGGGCTCTAAAATCATTGGGTGACAACTATTCACCCTGCTATGATTTGCATCTACCAAAGTCATACATAGTGACCGGACCTTACGCATTTTTAAACCATCCAATGTACCTATCTAAAATTGGCGGGTTAATCGGACAATTCTTGATGACGGGCTGTGCATGGATTCTAATCCCGACAGTCTATATAGGGGCCGTATGCCTCATATCCATTAGGCGAGAAGAGGAAATCTCCAGAATATTCCATGAGGCGAAGAACCCGCTGCCTAGTTAATTTGCATTGACGAAGTACTACCCATTTGAATACAACCATAGGCTCAACTTGCGGAGAGATGGCAGAGTGGTTGAATGCGCACGCTTGGAAAGCGTGTTTAGGCTTATACCCTAACCAGGGTTCGAATCCCTGTCTCTCCGCCACTTTTGAAAATGTTTTGGATACCTAAGGCTCTTCGTGTGAAGGGCTTTTTTTTGTCTCTAAAAACTCTCGATTGAACTAAAATTGAACCAAGCTGTCCCTTCTACAAAAAGACCCAATCAACAAGCCAATCAGGTTGCATTATCACTGTTCAATAGTCTTACCTTCGGCATCTCAACTGATAAATCGCGTTACGCAACGTTGGCCAATTCTTCATCAATCCTTAAATGCGCTGTTATTTTCAGCCGGAGTAACGTCTAACGCTCGTCCTAAAGCAATAAAATTATCCATACTAAATGAGAGGCGATCGACAGCAATATACCAAGACTTTTGGTTTTCGGTCCAAGTGATGACCAGCCTTCGAGTTACTACAGGTACGTGCTCCCCCAGAGGTGTGTAACTACTGACCGCCTCTTTTACAGATTGGATGGATGATCTTTCTATTGCATATTCAATTAGTTCATCATCGGCATCAAGAATACGGACTATGAGTTTTGTTTCATCAAGATAAACGCCGTATTGAAAAAGTCCCTTCGTCTCCATTTGGCGCATCTTTCGACGAAAAAAATAAAGTCTCCATAAA
>JAPLFV010000187.1:0-9840 GCA_026390495.1 Pseudomonadota bacterium
CGATTCTGGAAAAATTGCAGATCTACATATGGCATTAAATAATGTCTATGGATCTCACTGGTCAACCATATTACTCGAAAATGTGGAAGGACTAACATCTATAAAGTCTTTACTGGAATATTTTAAAAGTCTAAAAATTCTAGTAATACTTACTTCATCCGTGCATCCATTGGCTTGGATGCCTCGCAATGGATTTCAATCAGATTCCTGGTTAAATGAAAATTCTTTCATCGAATTGGTTCCACTTAACTACATATCCTGGGCAAATCAAAACTCTGACATTCTGGACAAAATGGGTGAAGATGTCTTCTATCGATACGGATCATTGCCGATTGCAATCCGAAATTACTATGACTACAAAAGTGAAGAGGATGCATTAAAATACAACGCCAAACTATTTGATGACATAATTGCGTCGTATGTTCTTAAATTGGATCAAACATTTCAACCGAGCAGCGTTGTAACTATTGCAAATATGCTTCTAAACCATTGCGGACAAAAAGTAGACCTCAGACAAATTTCAGATTTTTCAAAGGTATCATTCTCCAAAACCTTCGCCATTGTTTTGGCCTTGCAAAACGCATATCTTTTTAAAGCAGATATCTTCAATGACGCTAATGTCCTACCAACTTTTTCTGTCAGGTCTGACTATACGGGGCAAGATAGGGGGGACTTGGCTCAAGGATACGACAGCTGCAAGGTCATATTGAATATTGATGTTTACAATATTGGGTTTCTCTTTGCCAAAAACGCCAATCTAGAATCTCATCAAAGGCTACAAAATCAGTGGAAAGAGGCAAATAAAAAACTTATTTAACATCTCAAAAAAACCTCTGTTCCTAATGAAACAGATGCATTATTTAAAACTCTAGCAAAGACACCGAACGTCCCTTTGCTAGGCCCTTTCATCAACCACTTAAAGACTTCAAGATCGGAGATTCCAAGATCAGGATCAACGTTGACGTTGCTACAGCGCCCAATCGAACTAACAATTTCGAGATCCAATTTTTCAATTGAGAGTTTCTGTCCAATCCAATCCAACTCTTGCCAGGCCGAAAATCCATCCACACAAATATTGCACCTGAATCGCCTATGATCTACTTTCTTTCCGAAAATGCGATCTAGTTCTTGCAAAGATGAAAGGTTGAGTATTGAGACATATCCGTGATTACCATCTGCAAACCTAGAAGATCTTTCAACTGACCCCACAAGCCTTAAATTCGACTTTGCTGGATGCCTTGCCATTTTATGAGGAGTCAATGTCTCAAGATAACTGGACATAAACAGATCACATTTTTTAAGATCCAACTCGCTTTTCAAATTTACGTCGATTTCATCACCAGATGGACTCCACAACTTTAACTGATCAGATTCAGGCACAAACAAGCACTTTAATTTTGCTAAGCCTGGCCAATCATGTTGATTGGCAAAATTCTTTTTGGACATCCAGCCAATATCTCGACCAAGTTCCAAATCAGCAATATCCTCAAAAACAAATGCAAATCTTCGATCAAACTCAACTCCGAAATCTTTGACAAAAGATAGCGATGAATGTGATTGGCCTGCGAGACCTTTCACCGGGTGAGAGTTTAAATATATAACTTTCATAGATTCTTCCATTTTGAACCTTGGCATCTAACTCGCATTTTGAGACGTTCAATATTGTCTACCACTACTAATATGGTACCAAAGTGGCAATTCAAATTCTTTCAAAAATTAAATCCACCGACAAATCCAATAAAAGTGGCCGACTGAAGCTCAGCAAAACTAACAGAATTTTCAGTGATTGAGAATGTGCGCCTGCGATAACCCAAAGTAAAGTCAAAGTTCTTTTTTGTAATCCCTATTCGCGAGCTCAATTCAAGATCCAATCTTGGTCCAATCGACACCTGAGCATTATTTTTATCAATAATCTCAGAAGTAGAAACCTGACATATTTTTAGGTCTATTGTGCTTCGTCTTCCCACCGGAACCAATACGCCCAGAAAGCCACCATATCCATTCCCAACTGCATCAAATATGTCTGTGCCCGATCTGTTGCCTTTCGCTAGAACGCTTCCAATCACTGGGCCAAGTTCAACATAAGGAAAGCGGTATCTGACCGCTGTGGTTTTCCAATGAAGTAACAGAGATGATGAGTTTAGCTCAAACGCAGTCGATGCCTGCTCGACTCTATAGTCCACGCCAAGTCTCTTTTCCGTTCCGGCATAAATCCCCGCCCCATATGTCAAGACACTGTTAGTGTCATTAGACTCTAACAACTTGCTTTTATAAGTACCAAGTCCATAGTCTGTATAAAGGTAAAGGGACCGAGTGACGTCATCAGTCGACTCAGCAAACAAATTCCGAGGAAAAAGAGAGTGAATAATCAGCAAGATTAGGATTTGACCACAGATCTTTTTAAAGCTTCCCATTTGTGCCCCGAAACTTTTGCCAATGATGTACAGTTAATCAAAACTACAGAAAATTTAGACACGATAAAGTTTTAGAGTAGAGCCTGATGTCTCACTCCCAAAGCAGTTCTTCGGATACTGCCATTGATTTACAAAGTCATCGTCTTTGAGAAAGGATTAAAAAACATCAAAAATCACTCATAATTTTAGTGAGTTTCTTGCATTTGGTGATCTAAAACAAAACCATAGGGGAGCAATCGAGCCCAATCCTTAGACCTGTTAATTCTCCCAACTTCCAAGTTTTTGGCCAGATGAGACCTGCTCGCTCAAAGCAACAAATATTCCGCTAATAATTCCAGATTTATTCGATTTTATTTCGAACTGCATCTTCATACTCTCAAGGACAAAGAGAATGTCTCCAGGATTTACACTCTGACCAGGTTGAATACTGGAACTGGAGCGCTCATTCCATCGTTTGCATTTTTCGGATCGAGCAATCCATCAAACTTATTCATTTTCACGTCAGTCTGGACCCAATTGTGACCTAAAAACCCAATCCAACTTTCAAATGTTTCCTGACTCTGGCTGCGTGCAAAGGAAAACCGAAGACTTCTACCATCCTTGATCGCCGCAATTCCAAATCCAAAATAAGTCCTGCAACCTTGACGAAGCGATGAAGATGCCTGCCCTCTGTATGTTATCTGACAGTTAACTATATTCACCTGAGGTATTTTGTTCGTTAACCCACCCTTTGAAAAAGCGTTAGTCGTAATACTGGAAACAGACCAATCCTGAGATCGAGAGAACTCAACATCATTGCAGTTAGGTTTCCCCATAGCATGAATTGCAAGAAATAATTCATCCACAATCGGCTGGAGAGCTGCTCTACTGTCAGTTTCATTTTGCAGTGCTAGACTTAGATTTGAAGCAATAAAATGCGTATCCACTGGACGAGAGCGAATTCGTGAATCTTGAGCCAACCAAATCAAAAAGGGAATGTTATTGCGAGGACCAGCAAACAATGACCTTTGTAATGTTTGTGTTAGTAAATCCAAAGCTTGGGTACGATCTGGAGCAGTACAAACCAATTTGCTAATCATAGGGTCAAATGCTGTTGAGATTTCATCGACTGTATCGATGCCAATTTCCCACCTGATTCCTTTTCCAGTAGCAGGAACAAATGCTCGTACCGGGCCAGGCGCTGGAAAGAAGTCCATTCCAGGGTCCTCAGCATATATTCGCACTTCAATAGAATGTCCTCTTGGCAGGCAAGGCGCCAACATAGCTTCTGCAAGTAACTCATTCTGAGCGATTCTAATCTGCCACTCAACGAGGTCTATGCCGTAAACTTCTTCGGTGACTGTATGCTCAACCTGGAGCCTGGTATTCATCTCTAGAAAATAGTAACGAATATTGCTGCGATCACTCTCATCCAACAGAAACTCGACCGTTCCCGCATTGTCATAATTAACTGCTTTAGCTAAATTTTTAGCCGCTGCATGCATTTCAAAACGAATATGCTCGGGAATGTTTGGTGCGGGAGCTTCTTCTAAAATTTTTTGGTGTCGCCTCTGAAGTGAACAATCTCGATCTCCAACAATGGCAACTCGACCGTGCTTATCGCCTAAAACTTGAACTTCTACATGGCGAGGTGCTGGCAAATACTTCTCTACAATCAATGATCCATTTCCAAAACTGCTTAACGCCTCATTTGAAGCTCTTTTTGCGTTCTCACTGAGGAGCCCTTGCTCATGAACTATTCGCATCCCTTTACCACCACCACCAAAGGATGCCTTTATTAGCAAAGGAAACCCGACCTGATTTGCGAAAACTCCGAGTTGCTTGAGACTACCTGCCTCATCTTTAACAAAATCAATTCCGTTCAATCCACTAAGGCAAGGAACGTTGGCCTTCATTGCATGCTCTCTCGCGGTAGCTTTAGAAGCCATCGCTTCTATTGCAGCTGGACTCGGCCCAATCCAAATCAAGCCCGCTTGCTCAACTAAGCGCGCAAATTCGGAATTCTCAGATAAGAAACCAAAACCTGGATGGATCGCATCGCAATGAGATGACTTTGCAAACTCAATCATGAGAGTAGGATTGAGATAAATCTCAGTAGATTCTTTTTCAACGTGAATAAATGTTGTCACCAAGCCATTCAAATATTCAGGTGGAAATTTTCTATCCGTTAGTGCAACAGACTCAATACCTAGTCTCGATGTCGTTTGAGAAATGCGCCGAGCGATTTCACCTCGATTAGCAATAAAAACTCTCGTGATTTTGCGATCTTTTACTGTCATTTACCACTCTCTACACAAATTTTAGATAAATATTTATCTTATCTTCAAAAACACTATTTGAATAAAGACAAAGATTGATGAGGCAACTTTACAAACCAAGGCGCTGAGGTTTTGTTGAAAAATGCCTGCAGCCCTGCTTGACCATCAACACTTGTTCGAGCTTTTGCAATCGCATTCACTGTTTCGTCTGATTGCTGAAAGCTTGTGTTTCTAAGATGATTAAATAACACCTTAATCGATCCTTGCGCCATTGGACTGCAAGCCAGCAATTGAGCCACTTCCTCTCCCAATTTTTCGTCTAAATCTGATGAAGCAACAATCTCGACAAGTCCAGATTCTTTTGCCTCTTGCGCATTAAAGACCCTCGCAGTCAATGAAAAGCGATTCAAAGAACCAATTTTCATTTTACGAAGCAGATACGGCGAAATAACGGCGGGCAATAAACCCAGCTTCACTTCACTCAAACAAAATTTGGCATCTTCATGAGCCAATGCATAATCACAGCAAGCAATCAATCCTACAGCTCCGCCGTAAGCAGCACCACGTACGAGTGCAACAGTGGGTATCTTTAGATTTGCAATTGATTCAAACATTGCAAGCAACTGGCTTGAGTCCTTAAGATTTTCAGAATAACTCAAACCTGCAGATTCCTTCATCCATTTCAAATCGGCGCCTGCAGAGAAGTGTTTTCCAACTCCCATCAAGATTAATGCCCTGCAGTTAGCATTTCTTTCAACTTGACCGACAAAATCAGTTATCTCTTTCATCATCGTTGCTGAAAAGGCATTTGCAAAATCCGGTCGATTAAGCCTCAAAACAGCCACAACAAAACTTGAGCCTTCTAATGGGATATAATCTAAAGTGCTGTGTTCACCATTTTCACTCATGTACTTTTAATTCCCATCTGACGAACACTGTCTACAACTTCCTTTGGCACTGGAGCCAACTGCCTCAGTAAGGCCTGTGCAAACGTTTTTCCCTGAGCATCAGTTCGAAGGGTTAAAGTTCCGCCCCCTCCAAGGGACGCATCCAAGAGAAAATTGAATCCACTCATATTCTCTAGTCGATATCGAACAACGTTTCCAAAGCACAATTCTTGAAAAAGATCTTTCACTCTCTGCGCTGTCAACCATTCGTCCAGCCATTTGAATGCCTGGGGGCTTCGCGCAAGAATGCCTATATTTGCCATATCACCTTTATCTCCACTACGACCTAGGGCAATCTCAGAAATAGGGACAATATTTTCGTTACTATTAACACGCATAGCAGTTTGAACATCCATTGTAACTTTCGTTGCAATATCTGAATGGCTATCTTTAGCTTCAAAATGTCCAATGACGTCGGCATTCACAACGCGCTCATCTTTGACGCCACCAGAGTAAAGTGCGATTTTTGGCTTCACTGCCGATTTTGGCATAAGTGCAGGCCAATAGCTCACAACTTCCGCTGGTTTAGGTGCACCACCAAGGACGCAAACTCCGGGGGGACCACTCAATATCAGAGCAGGAACCAATTTTGATAATTTTTTCAGTTTGTTTTGGTCATAGTCTCGCGCACCAATTCTTAAGATAATTTCATT
Source organism: Pseudomonadota bacterium (assembly GCA_026390495.1). Taxonomy (GTDB): domain Bacteria; phylum Bdellovibrionota_B; class Oligoflexia; order Oligoflexales; family RGVZ01; genus CAMDKS01. Next base: position 6,273 of record JAPLFV010000187.1, read on the forward strand.
GCCGTCATCTTTGTGCCCTAAACTTCTATGACACGCATTCCATCCGAAATATTCAGTTTGGGATTCCACAAAATCTGTCCCTGCTTTCTCCCAAAATATTTTTGCAAAAGCCTCTGCCTTCATCCTCGCATTTGGGCCTGAAATACAAATGGTGCCTAAAACCTTGAAACCATCTAAGTAGGCCATGGAAACCTTATAAAGTGGGGTTGGTTCACAACCTTTAACTCCTGAGACTCTGACGCGATCTTTTCCGTCCGAAGATAACTGAATTGTTGAGAAGTCTGCCACGACATCAGGAGTAATATATGATTTTGGATTTCCCATTTCGTAGAACAATTGCTCACGCACCGTGTCCAATGATACCAAACCACCAGTATTTGGATGTTTGGTCACGACAAAAGTTCCGTCGGAGTTCATTTCAATGATTGGATAGCCCATATTGCTAAAAGACGGAACCAAGTGCCAGTCTGTAAAATTTCCGCCTGTGGCCTGACAACCACATTCAATGATGTGTCCCGCGACTATTCCGCTAGCTAGCTTATTCCAGTCTTGTTGCTGCCAACCAAACTCGTGAATCATTGCGGCAACAGTGATTCCTGTATCAGTAACCCGACCCGTCACAATGATGTCTGGATCCCATTTCAATGCTTCTACTACAGGTGCTGCCCCAAAATATACATTTGCTGCCTCAACCTTATCCGCCACTGTCGAAAACTCTCTTGCATCTTCCATATTTTTAAAATCGCAACCTTTAGACCTGAGCGCACCAATATCAGGCAAAATATCATCGCCATGAACAATGGCAATTTTTGGATTCAATCCAAGTCGCTTTGCTAACACCTCAATAGCCTCCGCACAAGCGATCGGATTGACACCGCCGGCATTGGTAATAATCTTTGTCTTGTTTTTCAAAATCGCTGGCAAGACCTCTTCAAGCATACCTAGGAAATCCCTGGCATATCCCAACTTAGGGTCGTTCGATCTTTGCTTTTGCATAATGGACATAGTAATCTCGGCCAGGAAATCCATAGAAACGTAGTCGAGATGACCTCCCATAATTTGACGTTTCAATGCTCCAGGATCATCACCCCAGTATCCGCCAGCATTTCCAATTTTTATCGTTTCTTTTCTAGTTTTCAGCATAGTTAAATTCTTTCACAAAAAAAATGTTACACCATTCTCAATAATCAAAAAAACCTTACAAAATTACATTCTAAATATGCCAAATTTCGTTTCTTCCCAATCATAATGCAGTGTCGATGCCAGTGACATTGCTAAAATTTTTCGTGCACTCCTAGGGTCAATGACGCCATCATCCCACAGCCTTGCTGAAGAATAATAAGCACTTCCTTCCTTAGTATATTTCTCTAAAATTGGAGTCCGCATTTCCTGAATCTCTTTTTCCGTCATTGACAATTTCTTTCGCGCAAGCTGCTGCTGCTTCACTGTAACAAGTACATCGGCAGCCTGCTCTCCTCCCATCACCGAAATGCGTGAGTTAGGCCACATCCATAAATATCTGGGATCATAGGCTCGGCCGCACATTCCATAATTTCCCGCTCCGAAACTCCCACCAACAACCATAGTAATCTTTGGTACATTAGCATTTGCGACTGCATGAACCATTTTTGCTCCGTCCTTAGCAATCCCACCATGCTCATATTTTTTTCCAACAATAAATCCTGTGATGTTTTGTAGGAACACGAGTGGCACTTTTTCTTGGGTACAAACTTCGATAAAGTGGGCCGCTTTTTGGGCTGAATCTGAAAACAAGACGCCGTTGTTTGCAATGATTCCGCAAGGCATTCCGTTGATATGCGAAAAGCCAGTGACCAATGTTTGCCCATAATTCTTCTTGAACTCAAACAACTCACTTCCATCAACAATTCTGGCAATTATTTCGCGAACGTCATAAAATTTCTTAGAATCAATCGGCATAACCCCAAGAATTTCGTCTGGATCATAGGCGGGAGGGGTTGGCGATTTCAAGTTCAGCTTCGATTCTTGCCGACCCCCCATATGCCTCACTATCTCACGTACCAAAAACAGTGCGTGTTCATCATTCTCAGCAATATGATCCGCTACTCCTGAAACACTGGTATGAACTTCTGCACCACCCAATTCTTCGGCTGTCACATCCTCGCCTGTGGCCGCCTTAACTAAAGGAGGACCAGCTAGAAAAATTGTTCCTTGATTTCGCACAATAATACTTTGGTCCGACATCGCTGGAATATATGCGCCTCCAGCTGTACAGAAACCGTGTACTGACGAGATTTGCGGAATTCCTGCTGCACTCATGCGTGCTTGATTAAAAAATATCCGGCCAAAATCATCTTTGTCAGGAAACACTTCATCTTGCATGGGCAAAAAGGCACCGCCTGAATCGACTAAATACACGCATGGCAACTTGTTTTGACTAGCAATCTCCTGCGCACGCAAATGTTTTTTTACCGTGATCGGATAATAGGTTCCACCTTTGACTGTATGATCATTTGCAACAATCATACAGGCTCGACCAGAGATCATTCCAACGCCAGTGACGATACCTCCAGATGGAACAATATCATCATAGAGTCCTTCTCCAGCAAGTGCAGACAACTCCAAAAATTCTGTATTGCCATCAATAACTTTTGAAACTCTTTCTCGAGCCGACAGCTTATTTTGATTCGAATTTGATTTTGGACGTTCCATAACTTGGGACATCTTTGAACTTAAATCTTCCGATAAGTTTAAATGGTATTTATAGTTAGCTATAAAATCGGCTGACAACGTTGACAATTGACTTTGAATTTTCATATGACACTTTCATCCACGTTTTTAAAATATTATTTCCATAATCTATTTGGCTATCGAGGCATCAGCAACATCGGCCCATGTCTCAATCTCATATTCATCATCTTCTAGAAAATTCTTTACAACCGTAGCTAAGACTTTGACGTCGCCAACAGCTCTATGTCGTGCCTCAAAGGTAACCTTGAAATGTTCAGCCAACGTGTCTAGCTTGTAATTCGGCAATCCAGGCAAAACTCGTCGGGCTAGTTTAACAGTACAAAAGCAAGGCCAATCCAAATCGTATCCAAGCCTATTGCATGCAGCATTGAGCATAGCCATATCGAACTCAGCATTATGAGCTACTAAAATACCACCTCTGATAAATTTCAAAAAATTGGGTACAACCTCATTAATGGCCGGCGCATCTTTAATCATGCCTTGAGTGATTCCAGTCAAATTTTGAATCAGCGGTGTCAACTCAATATCTGTTTTGACAAACGACCAAAATTCCTCGACAGCTTTACCACCAACATACTTAATGGCACCAATTTCTATGATGCGATCCAACTCAGAATCAAGACCAGTGGTTTCCGTATCAAACAATATTAACGGTGCCTGCATTAAAGGGGTTGTCGGCGAGACGGTATGCCTGATCATCCTCCGCAATGAAAAATGATCTTCTTCATTCTCCCTTGACGTTTGAACTACAGGAAACAAAGCACGATGAATGACTGAATGAACTAAAAGTGACATAAAATAAATGACTCAATCTTATAATCTTTGGGAAACTGCAGGA
>JAPLFV010000187.1:9847-10878 GCA_026390495.1 Pseudomonadota bacterium
TGCAATGAATCAACGATCAAGAAATGCTTCCAAAATCCAATAACACCCGCTGGTAACCAAAGTGCTCCACGCACCAAGGAAGCCAGCATAGGATGATCAGAAATTATTTTTGCAGCAGCTGGGCTATTTTTGTAATACCAGCGTACAAACTTTCTTCCGCCGTCAAAATTCATCAAAACTCTATCTCGAAACCAAGTGAATCTCTTTAGTTTTGAGTGAAGTGGTGTGCCATAGGCCGCAGTTGCAATAAAACACCTCGGCAACTCCCATTTAGCGTCTCCTTCACCGGCGATCTCAGCCCCCGTTTTATTCTCTTCCGGAGTGGCACCAATGACAGAGGTTCTTTCCAATCCACCAGGCTCAAAATAGGCAAACACAAAATACTTTTTCCCGTTCTCCAATTGAGTAAAACTTGCGCTTCCCTTAGTGCTATCAGCTGTCACGACATAAATACCTTGACCACTTAAAGTTTCAACAGCGGCTGTATCGATATAATTTTTGGTAGAATCGCTACAGGTAAACGATTCCGAAGCTTTAGTAAACAAGCATGAATTTACCGAAGCATCTAAATCAGAAGTTGCGCCTGCTGCGTTTGTCCACTCTTTGGCAGGAATATCAATGGTTGAAGATCCAGGATAGGCATCTTGCGCTATTGCGACAGCAACGTAGCGACTAATGGTCCCTGTCGTATCGTCATTATATTTTGTACTCGAAGCTGAGGTCCAATTCATTTTAATCGTTTGATGGGTTGGCTTTACAGCGAAACCATCCGGCGCACTCTTTACGATCGCTGAGCTCACATGGATATTTTTAGAATTACCTGTTTCTTCTCCTACGACTTTTCCGCCTTCCTTATATTTCAGCTTTACAGTGACATATTTTCCGGTCGAATCAGTCTTCACAATGGTATCTAACTTTTTTATATCTGATCCATCGTGTTTGATCCTGATTTTATAGGTAATTTTCTTTAAATCATTGGCACTTGCAGTTTCTATGGGATCGCCGATATTTACAAACGTATAAGGCAAATT
>JAPLFV010000215.1 GCA_026390495.1 Pseudomonadota bacterium
GCAATTTTTAAAACTGATTTTATTCGCAAATAACTTTTGCAAACGATTTAGAAATATCCTGAGGACGATGCCCAAACCGAAGTTGAGCGTTTTCAAAAGACCCAAGAGTCCCAGATTTATCTGCATTTATGATCAAAACATACCCAATGGGGCGATTCAGCGAATCGACGCCGAATGCTGTTTTAGCTGGATCATCCATACGAATAGGTGCAGCATTCGACAGAATTGTGTCACCAATCTGCATTGTCATGGGACCTCTAAACTGATCAATAACCTCAACGGTTTGAAGTTGAGTTGGTTTATCGTTTTGATCAGTCACACTTTCCAAAGCAATCGTGTCTTTCAGTGCTTCAAAAATAGTTTTAGTTAATTCAACCACGCGACAAGTCGCCAATTTCTTATCAAAGATTCCTTTTTGATCTGAAGAGCTAGACGAAGAGGTACGGCAGCTACAAATTAGGATCAAAGTCGACAGTGCTAAAATTTTCGTGCCAATTTTCATAGTGCCCCCAACAAAGGAATTGTTAACCTTATGTTATCACACCCTGCGAATTGCGCAAAACCTCAGAGATGAAACGGTTGTCTATTTGATCGATCTAAACGTTCCCTCAAAGCCCTCATCTGTGCGGCCTGGGGTCCAATAAGCTCGTCACATAAATTCATTTGAACAAGGTTAATATAGGAATCCCGCAAATAGCTGGCAGATATATTAGGCGTTTTAAAATATTGGCAGACATCTTTTAACCCAACTAAAAAATCTTTGTGCGATCTGCCCTGGCGATAGTCGGGTTCCTTCGAAGGATGTGCCAATAAATTTGTGACCAATTCTAAATTTAAATCAATCAACAAACTCACTTGATACAACAAATAATTCCGACTTCGAAACAATGAAGTACCAGCGATTTTCTTGTCTTTAAAAACAATATCACTAATTCCTCTCTGATCTAAATCATGTAGAGCAGGGTCTTTTGCCTTAAGGCATTCAATTAAAGATTGATTTAGCATCTTAAAATAAAAATCATTTTTGAACTGATCTTTCACCCAAGTCCCAAAGCTAAGCACGACACATCCGTCATATAGAACAACGGTTCCACCACCACCATATCGCCTTGCGATGGGAACATTCAGCTTTTCACAGGCATGCACGTTCACTTCCCGATTGGCATCATTACTGCTCCCGAGAACTACTAAAGGACTTTGGGGTACAAAAACTTTAAGGGACAACTGCTTTTCATGCTCTCGCAAAACATCATCATCGATCCACATTTTAAGACCCCGTTACAGCAGGGGGAATCAAATGCAAAATGGGACTAAGCCATCTCGTGACCCAAAGAGCCACTGTAAAATATATGATAATTCCAGAGACATCGACGACTGAGGCAATAAAGGGAGATGAGCTAACTGCAGGATCCATTTTGAAAAACTTTATAACAAATGGCATCAAGGCACCAACCACACAACCAAACAAAACAATACCCACCAGAGAAAGCCCCACTATGATCCCAACGAGCACATTGCCCTCCCAGGCATACCCACGAACAAATCCAATGACACCAAGGATGGTACCTAATGATAGGCCCATTACGAGCTCTCTTTTAAATACCCTAAACCAATCTGCCAATTCCATTTCCTTCACTGCCAATCCACGTATCACCAGAGATGCTACTTGGGAACCAGAGTTTCCTCCCGAGGAAATAACGAGAGGTACAAAATAAACCAAATAACTCATCGTTAGAATGGCCTGGTCAAAATGGTGCATTACTGTTGAGGTAAAAAGGCCGCCAATGAAAAGCATCGACAACCAACCTGCTCTTTTCTTTAAGAGAGTTAGCCAGGGAGTCTGGAAATAACTATCTTCCAAGTGAGCAGAGCCACCAAACTGTTGAATCTCTTCAGTCGCTTCTTCCTCGGCGATATCGAAGACGTCATCAGACGTCAGCACTCCAACGAGTACATCTTGATCGTCAACCACTGGTAGAAAAGGTTTGTCATATTTTCTAAAAACGTCAACAGCGCTTCCCTTATCTGATTTGGCATTCAACGAGACAACTGAAGATTCCATAAACTGACTCAGAAGTTGACTCGGAGGATCTGCTAATATCAGTTGCGCCAACTGAATCTCTCCCTGCAATCGACCCTGAGAATCAACCACGTATAAATGACTGTGAAGTTCTTCGGAGTCTCGAACAGTCCAGCGAATATATTCAAATGCCTCAGCGACCTTCATTTCGCCTTTAACAGCAATAAATTCTGGGTTCATCAATCGACCGACGGAGTCTTCTTGGTAACTTAAAAGCTGCCATGCCATCGATCGTTCTTCGGGTGATAATTTTAAAAGTATTTGGCTTCTAATCTCAAAAGGCAAATCTTCCAAGAGCCTAGTCCGATCGTCTGGCTCCATATCATTCAGCAAAGAGGTTATGACCGCTTCTGGAAGCGACTCCAGCAGTTCCTCTTGCCTCTCAAAGGGAATGTATGCAAATACCTCCGCACGTTTCTGCCGCGGAATAAGACGAAACAGTAACAATAAATCATTTAGAGGCAAGTCAGATATTTTCTCACCAATATCTGCTGGTTCGGCAGATTTCAGCAGAGGGCGAATACTTTTGAAATTCTTAGTGGATAGCCAAGAGTCAAATTCACGAGGCAATGAAGACTTAATTTCTTCTGTCACAAAGCCTCCTCATGATTTTTTAAGTATTGAAATCGCTTTCACTGTAACGCCAATTCCTAAAAGTTATCGGATTAACAGCACAAATCTTTATTTGTGGACAATATGCGGCAGTCCTTAGGTATAAGCAAACAATTTATATACTTTGAGCAATAAAATCAGAAATTTGCGCAATAATATATTCTTTTTCGCTTCCAAATTTTAGCCATTATACGGATGAATGAATCTACCCTAAGTATCGTTCAACGGTACTTTCAAGGTCCCTTTGTGGCGGCAATCAAAGTTTGATAAATAGGATCTGAACCAAAATGATTCGCAGAACGCCCTCGAAGCAATGGCCTTGGAAATCGGAATCATAGATTTCAACTGCTTTATTAAACCAACGGAGACAATAGTTTTATGAAAATTTTAGGTAGCCTTTTAATCTGTTCAGTCATCGCTTTACAGACCCAATACACAATAGCAGCTCCGTTCGAGTCCGAACTCAATTCAGATCAAATTTTGGCGATTTTCGCGGAAAATGAAATCGCTATAAGCCAACTCATGATGGAGCTTGCTAAGACTAATCCAGAGATCACCATTGGCAGCACCGTCAAGGAGTGGGTAAAGAGGGGAAAACCTTCAGTGAATTATTCTTGTTCATTTCACGACAGTTCTATTCACTCTGAGGCAAGATCTGAAATTTTGACGGATGCCGAAATGACGATCTTAGGACAAAGTATTTCTCTGAAAGTAAACAGAAAGGCAAACAGCTCAAGTGACGCTCAAGTATTGCCTGCCCTACTATTGAATGGAAAAGACGCCTCTGTCCAGTCATTGAACACCGAATCTATATCCGCTTCCTGGGAAGACGGAGAAACATCTATTGAGCTAAAGGGTCAGCTCAATCAAAATGATGAAACTATTTTCACTGCTGATTTCAAGTCCGACAGTAACGGGCCAAGTGGACTCACTTTAGAGCAAGATTTTGCTTATGGGCTCACTTGCACGCCAAGATCAATGCTTTTGAATTGAAATCAATCTAGGTATCAAGGACCAGGTTATTTTGTGCGAAGCATCACTTTGGCAGGAACTTTGGTTCCATCTTCCATCACAGGATTGGATTGATCTACGATCGCCTCAAAATCCTTCGATGTGTTATTTATGAAAAACAATTGATGGGAAGCAAATGATGGTTTGACTTTTGAGCCTGGTGCAACTGGAAAATCTACGATGACTTCAAAAGCGATGTCGCTTGCGTATGATGTGCCATCGCTCATGCTAAAGCTTGAAGATCTTGGCTTGATTGTGACAGTCCCTTGGGTCTGACCGGTAGGCCAGCCTTTTTTAGGTGAAATAACGTTTGCGGTGACAGCAAATGAACGCCCGTCTCCAATCTCTTTTTCCAAGGTCTCTTTAGGAGCCCGAGGGTTTATTGATTTTGGAAGTGCAGGCAAATATTCGACAATAGCGTTTCCTTCGGTGTTGTCCGTTTCTTTTTTGGTTGCTGAGATAGCACACAATAGGCCCGAGAATTCTTCTTTTTCATGCACTAAATTCATCCACTGACCGAAAGGCAACGACTCTGTTTGTTTGGGGCCGCTGGCGGCTTCGGCTTGTTTTTTTGCTTTACCTTTTGCAACGGCCTGACCTATCAAACTTATGATAGGGTTACTTCCCACCACTTTGACATCGTCAACCGTAACAGAAATATTTTGGCTACCTTTTCCAGTTTTTGATTCAATCTGTAAGGTTGCGGTTGTCGTCACTCTAAAATTTGCGCCCATCTGTTGCCCTTGAACCACGATGGGAAGGCTTTTTAAAGTTTGCGCAAAAACAATGGCGTCGTCTCCTGCTTTGGTATCAATTCCGCATGTTTTTTCAAAATCAATTCCTTCTTTCATGGCGGTTTTGCTTTCACCGTCAGCTTCTTTCGCAGGAGCGCGTTTACCAACATCGACCATACTATCATCGGGGCTACAGCCAAGAAATGCAAACGCTGCACTAATCGTCGCTAGGAAACGAAAGATGTGGTATTTAATTTTTTCACTATTTCTTCTTGACATACCGACTCCATTTCCTTCAATCACGGACTAAAACAGTTGGCGGCACTTCCTCTGTCGCATCTTCTTCTTTCTCCGAAAACTCTACAATCGCTGCAAAATTCTTTTCAGTTGTATTCACATAAAACACGCGTCTCGATGACATTCCTAATTTGGCTAAACTATGCTTGCCAGACGTTTTTGTAATGACCTCATATGCAATATCGCTGCTGATCTTCGGCAAATTCATTGTAGTTGGAATACCCGAAAGTTTTTTAATATCAGAAGAGATTTTTTTCCAGGTAACAGTTACTGGGACTTCAGTTCCTGCAGGAAGACCTTCTTTCTTAGCTACATCGACCGTAACAGTTGCAGTAAACGATTTCCCTTCACCGAGCTCCATCGAATAGGTATCAATTCCTGCTTTTGGATTAAGCGCTAATGGAAGGGGTTTGTCAAAAGACAGAGCTCCTTTTTGCCCACCTTTATTATCTGCTTGGCCTAAGTTAAATCCAACGGCGCAAAACATTCCTTTATAGGGGCCTTCTTCCTTACCAAGCTTAATAATTGTTAGAGAGGGAACTGATGTACTTGTTGATGTACCACGTTTTTCGGCAATGGACTTTTCAGCATCCGGGCGAATCAACTCATCGATAGCGCCCTTCACCATATCGACACCGCCTGATGTCGCGGTAATACTCTTTAATTCAGTATCAATTTTTGAACCAGGATTGGGTCCACCAGACTCCACATGAAGCTTTGCAATCGCTTCGACCTTATATTCAATATCACGTCTTTTGCCAGTCACGACAATTGGCAAACTTGTAAAATCAGCAACCAAGAACGGAGTCTTTGTGCTAGAAAGCTCTGCAGTGGTTCCTCCACAGCGAGTTTGAACATCATTAAACACACTGTCTTCATCCAGTTTAAATGAAGCTGCCGGAGACTTGCCACCGCTCGTCATGCTTAAGAAGATGTTTCCACAACCTGTCAATGCCACAAGCATTGATAGAGCTCCGGCCTTCTTCGATAAATTATTCAAATTGTAACGTTTCGTGTTCATGGACAAGTTATCGGTCAATTTGAACGATAACCTGAGGAATATTTAAAATTCTGGACTTTATTCAATAAAATTAGTGAGATGCGTCGGCAATAAAACACTCTTTAATCAAAGATTTGCCGGGCGAGTGTATGGCTAATCAATCACACCTAGGTAAAGCTTCCAACTCGGCTTTACTAGACCGCTTCAAAATCTCTTTAAGCTGCCCAGCAAACTGCCCCATAGTTTTTAAACCAAGACATCGATGAGCGTCCTGAAACTTTTTGGTATCCGGACTATAGAGTGACGAGGCCAAAATTCTTGGAGTGTTCCATTTTCCCTGTCCAATATAATCAGCAACCTGAAATTTGGGCCTTTGAGACAAAGCGATCTCTATAGCATTATTTTTGAGTTGAATAAGTTGGTCTTTACTTTCAGAACTATGCTCTTCAAAAATTTTTTCGAGAGAGCCTTTCAAGTCTTTTAGCCACACCTTAAACAATTCTCGATCTCTGCGACGCACCTTCGCAGATTCTAACTCCTCCAGCCTTCCCAGTTCTTTAAAGAATTTTTCCGTCAGAGCCTCACCGATATATTCAGCAAAATTCTCATTAAATTCAACTGAACCTTTTATCCAAGCGGTTTTATGAGTTAACTCATGGAAATACAAGTGGGCCAATTCTACCTCGTCATCTTTCAACATCGACGAATAAACAGGGTCAGAAAACCAGCCTAGACTTGAAAATGCAGATGCGGCACCTCGAAACACTTCATAACCCTCACGTTCCAATTCCGAAGCATAGTTATCTCTTTCTTTCACATCAAAAAAGCCAAGATAAGGAACTGTCCCGACAATCGGAAACCACCAAGTTTTCAATTTTAACTCGTGAGGATAGGATGCTTGTACCAAGTAACTGACAGCGGGACCGTCAAGTTTTACAAATGTCTGATACGAATCGCCAACTACAAGCTCTTCTTTTCTAGCAAATTCCAAAACATCTCTTGTAAATGCTAATTTCTTTTTTGTTTGTGAATCGACATCCGAACGGTCAATAACCTCTGTAATTGGCTGTCGACGATTCAACAAGGAAAGTTGGGTATATCCTTGCCTAGCCAAATAGCAAGAGGACAAAATGAATGGCAATCCAATGACGCATGCCATCCATCTTATTCTCACGACCATGTTTAAGCTCGTCCAAGCGCGATGGACACAGATCTGCCTTCGATATCAGTCACTGTCGTGAACTCCAGAGCTTTTGAAATATTAGCTTCCGGAGTAAACACAATATCTTTTGCAAGTGTTTCACCGCATACGTAGTTTTTAAACAACTCAAGTGATTTTTGGCCTTCTAAGTCCACCGACACAGCCAAATTAATTCGATCACTGACATTCAAATTCGAATCTTTGCGAAGGGTCTGAACCCGATTCACAAATTCTCTTGAAAATCCTTCCTGAATGAGATCAGAGGTGAGCTTAGTGTCCAATAGAACAGTGACGCCGACATCCGTTGCAATAAGCCTTTCATCTTTTGGCCCACGATCTATCAACAGATCTTCCACAGTTAGCCATTGACCTTGAAATTCAATCTTTCCGTCGCCTTCAACTTTAGCCAAAAATGCTGACACTTCACCCTGAGATTTTGAAAGATTTTCGAATGCCACTCGGATCGGGTTGAGCGCAGCACCCAATTTTTTTCCAAGTGTTTTAAGGTTTGGCTTCACGCCAAGCATCAAATATTGTGCTTCATCTGTAGAAAAATCCAGTTGCTTAATGTTTAGTTCATCACAGATTAAAGATTTACTTCGGTTGATCTTTTCTTTATCGCTAGCGTTGCGAGTAATCACCAAAAGTGACGCCAGAGGTTGTCTGGTTTTTAACTGGTGTTTGGCTCGTAAGCTTCGCCCTAACTCTGTCACACGCCTTGTGAGAGCCATGCTTTCTTCCAAAGCAATATCGATTGCCTTTGGTGAGCCCACAGGCATATCGCAAAGGTGGACCGAATCTTTTGCCCCTGCAACACCCTCGGTAAGATTAAGATAAACTCTTTCAGACACAAAAGGAGCAAATGGCGCAAAAACTTTCGTAAACTCAACTAAAACATAATAAAGCGTACTAAATGCCTGGATTTGATCTGAATGCTGGGCTTTATCGCTCGATTCTCTTTCTCCACCCCAAAAACGTCGGCGATTTAGACGAATATACCAATTGGTCAGATCGTCAATAAATGACAGGACTTCTGGAACAACCAAATAGAGCAAATAGTTTTCCATATGATTCTGGACCGAATTCATAAGGGTATGAAGACGGCTTATGATCCAGCGATCCATGTCGTCTGTAACATTTGGGATTGCGCCTGAAAGAAGGCTTGGGTCTGGCTTCCACCCATCTGCTTCTGCATAAGTTGTCAGAAAACTTTGAGCATTCCAAAGAGGCAATAAAACAGCTCGAATCGTCTCCAAAACTCCCTTGTCTGAAAAAATAAGATCTTCGCCGCGCAGAATGGGCGAATTCACCATGTATAAACGAGCTGCGTCTGCGCCGAACTTTTCAAGTAACTCATCTGGCGGTGTATAGTTCCTGTGACGTTTGGACATTTTTTTACCAGTCTCGTCACAAATGATGCCGTTCACCACAACATTTTTAAACGCTGGTCGATCAAAAAGTGAAGTAGAAAGAACTGACAACGTATAAAACCACCCCCTGGTTTGATCCAATCCTTCGGCGATAAAATCAGCGGGAAAAGATTTGTTAAATCGATCTTGATTTTCGAACGGATAATGCATTTGCGCATAAGGCATCGAACCAGATTCAAACCAACAGTCAAAAACTTCAGGAACTCGTTTCATGCCGCCGCCGCAGTGACTGCATTTGTAGGTTAACTCATCGACAAAATGCTTGTGAATATCTGGAAGTTTACTGCCCGTTTTTTCTTCGACTGATTTGATGTCACCGAATACTTCATAATGAGAGTCATCTTTATCGCAAACCCATATGGGCAAAGGAGTCCCCCAGAATCTATTCCGACTAACAGCCCAATCTTTAGCGTTTTCGAGCCAATTTCCCATACGGCCATCACGTAGGTGACCAGGAACCCAATTTATTTTTTTGTTATTGGCGACCAATTTTTGCGACTGTTTTTCTACGGATACAAACCAAGCAGGTATGGCGCGGTACATCAATGGGGTATCTGTTCGCTCACAAAAAGGATAACTGTGGTCAATCGTCTCTTGTCGAAACAATTTTCCCTCGGCACGAAGCCTTCGTGAAATTTCCTTATCTGCTTCCTTAAAGTTCACGCCCTTTAACTCGGGAATGACATCCTTAAAGTTTCCTTCTTCGTCAATAGGATCTACAAAGGGAATTCCATTTTCTTGGCAAACTCTGTAATCGTCTTCGCCGTAAGCTGGAGCTTGGTGGACGATTCCAGTTCCATCACTAGTTGTGACATAGGAGTCTACCAATATCTGAAATGAGTTTGGATTATTGGCAAAATATGGAAACAATGGTTCATATTTCAGCCCCTTTAAAGAGACTCCCTTAGTTCGTTCTAATATTTCGTATGTATTTGATTTATCTTTTGCCTTTTTAAAAACAGCGTCGACGCGAGCCTCCGCTAACCAATAAATCTGTCCATCTTCTAAATGTTTCACCTTTACGTAGTCGATATCTGGACCAACTGCTAAAGCTAAATTTGAAATCAACGTCCACGGCGTAGTGGTCCAAGCTAGAAAACTTTCGTCCTTTCCCTTTATTTTTATTTTCAAGTAAACAGAGGGATCTTGAGTCATTTTGTAATTTTGATTTGCTTCAAAATTTGAAACGACGGACGTGATACGAGGCGAATAGGGGACTACTTTATGGCTTCGATAAACAAGTCCCTTTTTGTTAAGCTCACTAAAAACCCACCAAACGCTTTCCATAAACGATCGATCCATGGTGCGATATTGGTCATTCCAGTCTACCCATCGGCCTAGTCTAGTAATTGTTCCCTTCCACTCATTTGCGTAGTGCAATACTGAAGCCCGGCAACGTTCGTTAAATTCACCAACTCCAAGGCTTTTGATTGAACCTGAGCCCTTCAAATTGTCGCGCTTTTCAATTTCGTACTCTACAGGCACGCCGTGGCAATCCCATCCAAACCTTCGATTAACGTAATAGCCTCGCATCACCCAATAGCGAGGCACGATGTCTTTAATTGTATTTGCTAATAGGTGGCCATAATGCGGCAATCCATTGGCAAATGGAGGGCCATCGTAAAAGGCGAATTCTTTACCGCCACGCCGAAGATCGTTTGAAGCTTCAAATATTTTACGATCACTCCAGCGCTGGAGCAGATCGCGTTCCATTTTTGGTAGATCGATTTCTGGTTTGACTGCTTTCACAAAAATTGCTCCCACATTTATTTTGATATCAAAAAATATGTACCAGCCTAGACAGATGCCCGATTCCAGCATCTGATACAAATTTCACATGTAAAACAGGGGGTTAGTATATCCCTTTCGATCTGTTTCATGCAACTGTCGATTGTCCAAACTTTGGACAACATTGAAACAATCGTGCCAATCAATATGCAATGATTTCAACCGTTTATCCTAAATCACGAGTTGGCAAGGTTGTTGCTAACTATTTAGACAGGATTGGCCTGCTCTTACAGAGTGGCAATGGTTACAGACTAATTTGTTGAGACGTACGAAAGCACGAATGACCAATAACCTAATAAAATTTCAACGATTGACTGCAGCATCTTTGATGCTTTTGGGGTTCTCCGCTATTGCAGACGAATCTAAAGTTGTCGTTGTTAGAATGACTAAAGAGGAAGTTGCAGCTGCCGCAAAAGCTCCTACCTTCATAAAATCTAGAGATTTATCAGATGTATTGGCAGACAAACTTAAATTATTAGCTGTTACGATCACAGAAAGACAAGGTGGAAGTAACAAACGACTTGTTGAAATTTCGGCAGCATCGAACGAAATATCAAGAGAATCATACTACAAAAAACTCTCTGTTTTGCAGTATGAGTATAAAAGTCCTGCAAAGGCTGACATGGATGGCGTTCGAGTTCATTTGCTCGGCCAAACAAGAAAATCTGTCGAAGTAAAGTTTAAAGAAGCGTTTCCTATCGTAGATCGCATCCGCCAAGGACTTACCTACAATTATTCCTTTGACAAAAAAGCAGCTCCAACCAATGACAAACCAGCAACTCCAGAGATCAAATATGGACTCGTTGCTACAGACATCGAACCTATGTATGCACCCGGTATCGCTTCTCTTGGAAGCATTACCGATCACGAGTATCAATATTCGAGACCTGCGCGCGTTAAATATACCATTGACAAATTAGAGGCTGACCAAAGCGCAAATCGCGTGTTTCAACCTTTCACTTCAGTGGCACCGATCAATCCAGAGTTGGGTACGCCGGTACACACTGCCGAAGAAATCTTCAAGAAGCCCAGTACAGATTTGAACTTTAAAATTGAAGCTGCCAACAGCGAAGAATCTGTTTCAGACAAAGTAGAAGGTGGAGCACTTCCAGGTGCGAAAGTGACTCTCTCTCAAGTTGATGGCTTGGTCTCAGTCCAAGTTGTCACAACCAGCAAACTAAAAAAAGAGTCTCTAGTTTATGACACAAGACTTCCTCTTTATGGAGAGGCAAGCATTACTCGAAAATATTCCGATAAGTTTTTGCCAATCCAAACTTCTGCAGTGAACCTTTTGGGAAAACCTACGGCTCCGAAACTGAACATCCATCACACTGCCGCTAACAATCAGTTTAAAGGTGAATTGTTAAAAAAGACCGACCTAACAGAATGGGGAGTATCCTTGGAACCAAGAGCTGGATGGACTCCAGGAGAAAAATCCGGTGTTCAAGGTGATAAAGTTGCATTTACATATAGAAACAATTTTTAAGAGTTAGAATCTACCGACTCGATTTTCATATTTTATATATTCATTCATTAGCTTTCAAATATCCTTAGTTCTAGAAAACTAAAATATCGAAGTTTTATATTTTTGCTATCGCTTTGTAACTAATTTTGTACAACCACAAACAGAAGAATTTAGGTCTCATAAACTTGCCCCCTCTCATAGGCTAAGCTATTCAAGAAGAAAATATTTTGATCATGTCTTAACTCTTGGAGGGCATTATGCAAATCAGCAGAAAAATGTTTAGCGTTTTACTTTGTTCAATGGCCCTTCCATCAGTCCAAGTTAACTGAATATTTTGAGAATCCCTTCTCGCCAAGGCTGTATTGATACATCTTGGACTTTGCGAGGAACGGGCTCTCTCGACAAGACGAGTAACTCTGAATTTTTGAGATCACTACCCAAGCGTTGCAATTTTGAGATCTCGACTTCATCGACCAATTTCGCAGATTTAATTTCGATAGCGAGGGTTCTTTGACCTGGTCGTTCCACAATTAAATCAATTTCAGCGTTTTCCTTAGTCATTAAGAAACTAAGTCGAAAGTCCTTCTTGTAGTATTCAGCCAACCGCATGATTTCCAAAATAATGAAATGCTCAAAGATCTTCCCAAACTGAAAATTGCCTTCAATGGCGGGAAAAGATATCAAGCCCTCTAGAAAACGTCGAACACCAAGGTCAAAGAAATAAAATTTTGGCTTTTGAACCTGGCGTTTGCGGATTGACTGGTGAAATGGCTGCAGTGTAAATCCCACATGCGTGTCCTCAAGAATTTGAAAATAGCGTTCAATCGCTGTTCCATCGACACCACAGTCACGACCAATTTTTGCGTAATTGATAATTTGTCCGTTACACTGGGCAGCGACCTCAAGAAATTTACGAAATGGGGTCACGTTACGTACGAGTTGTTCTATGAGGATTTCCTCACGTAAATACGTGTTAACGTAGGCGCGCAAAGTTTCTTGCGCTTCCTCTCTTGATGATGCGTTTACGATTTCTGGCAGGCTGCCATACTGAAGGGCCTCTAACAAATCAAAGTCATCTGCCATCTCCACAAATGTGAGGGGATACAAATGATATACGAGGGCTCTACCTGCAAGAAGATTTGCACCTCCTCGTTTTAACTTTCTAGCGCTTGACCCCGTTAGGGCGAATTTTTGCTTTTTCTTGAAAATTATTTGATGAATGATATCTAGAAGTGCAGGTATTTTTTGAACTTCATCAATCACAACCCATTCCACATCTGCTGCAGCGGCAATGCGTTCATGCAGCAATTCAGGACGAGTGCTATAATCGCGATAAGTCACATCATCGAGCAGGTCGATCCAAAGTGTCTTCTTATCTGCAAAAAGCTCGTGTAAGAGGGTCGACTTCCCAGTAGCGCGACTACCGAAGATAAAAAAACTTTTTGATAACAATGGGTTAAGTAGTCTCTTGTACATATACCGAAATTGTACGCCATTTCTGGCATGAACACAATTTTATTTTTTGCGAATTAATTGGCTGATCTTCATCCTGATATACGAAGTTTAAACTCACATACTATCGGAAAATGATCTGAATGCTTGGTCATCACATCTATCGATACAGATTTCAAATCCAAATTCTTTATAAAGACCTGATCGAGCCTTGCGAGTTTGACGCGAGGATCGTTTTCAATGACGACATGGTGACAACCAATAGCCGCCAAAGCTTTGGACATCTCATCCAAGTATCGCTCAGAAAATGTATTAAAATCACCTGCAAAAATCACTGGCCCTTCATGGAATTCAATACTCTCAATAATGCGACGAACCTCGTTGCCTGCAGACTTTGGGCTACGAATCAACGTTGCATGAAGATTCACGACCGCTAATGGCGCCCCTCCAGCCTGTACCGGATAGAAGGAAACAAGTGCTGCCTTCGTTGTCTTTAGCAACGGTTCTGGGGTCTTGCTTAAAACTCTGTGAACATTTCCAATCGCTGCAACCTTTGCCATGGTTAACACCCCGTCACGACATCCATCGAGACGCCTATACGTGCCTGCATGAATGGCTTCAAAGCCATTTTGAGCAAACAGTCTTAAAGCCATATCTGTTAGCAATGCTTCTTGGCAAATGACGACATCAAGGCGACTGGCAAATGACGTAAATTCTTCTTCAAATTGATCTCCACCTGACTGCTTCCATACATTCCAAATTCCAACTCTAAAAATTTGGTTTTGATTATCTAAAAGAAACGGTCTTTCAGCATGACCCCATCTCCAAATGGCCTCCTCGTCAGAGATGTGCGCGATCTTTACAACCTGCTTGACGCTTGCAATCACCTTCGCGACGCTACGCTTTGGCTTCGATAGTTTTTGTTTTTTTGTTTTGGATATCTGAGGCGTTTTCATGAAGTCTACATGCCTCGAAAGCGGGTAATGACCGAACTCTCAATATTTAAACTAGTTTTGTTCCAGAACTGTTTTTTATCCGTTTGAGATTTTTGCAAATCGCCAAAATCAGAAATGATCATGTTTCCCAATGTTTCTGAAAGCGCTCTGTAAGCTGTGAGCTTACCACCATAAATGGTAAATATAATCCCGTGACCATGTCGATGTTGTGAAATTTGATAGCTTCGAGAGGTGTCCGACAATCCCGCGGTTTTATCCTTTGCCAACCAGCGCAATCCACTAAATTTTGCTTCAATATCTTTTTCTTTAAGCTTTTTTGAAAAAAATCGATTTGTATGGTCTAGCAAATACTGGATGTCGTTCTGATCAGTTATAACACTGTCAGGTGATGACGAAAATGCCGTCTCCGTTGTTCCGATCAAGGTCTTGCCAAGCCAAGGTAAGACAAAAAATATACGGCCGTCTTCAGGCGATTGGAGAAAGACTCCAGATTTCAAGCCAATATCCTGAACCATTAGGTGAGCACCTTTATTATTGATTCCCTCGTATTTAGGCTCAATTTGACTTGCACTCAAAATTTCGTGAGCCCAAGGTCCCATTGCGTTAACGATATACCTAGTGCTGATGGTTCGCAGTTCTCCACCATAATTCAATGTAATAATGTATCCGTCTTTGTCAGGGGTGATTTTTTCGGCCTTAGTGTTTTCGACAATCTTGCCTCCGTGAGAACGGGCAGAAGCTGCTACCCGGTTGACGAGCGCAAGGTCATCTGTCTGGCCATCATAAAAAAGATAGTAATGTTTGAACAAACTTTTATCCAAGGTCGGCGCCAACTGAGACACTTCCGATTCGGCTATGGAGCGATGGCGTTCAATTCGTTTGGATCCTGCCAGAAAATCATAAAGTGACAGCCCAATTTTGATCATGGGTCTGGACACTCCACCTTTGTTTAATACTGGAAAAATCAGAGGCAACGGCTTTACCAAGTCAGATGCAAGATTCATCAAAAGCTGCCGCTCTTTTAGCCCTTCAGCAACCAAAGGGAAATCACGGATGTGCTCCAAGTAACGAAGGCCGCCATGGATTAGCTTGGTACTGCGAGAACTTGTGCCACAACCTAAAGTACCTTTGTCGATCAGTAAATTATCCTTCCATCCTCGGGAAACTAGGTCATGAAGCACACCCACGCCATGAATGCCGCCACCTAGGATGACGACTCGATATCTTTCTTGTTGTGATTGACTAGTCATAGGTTGATATTACCGGCTCCTCAATTGCATTTGATAACCTCATCGAGGTGATGGCTCCAATGTTTTACCACATGACACAGAAGTCTTGGCCACGCTTCGAACTTCAAAAAATCTGGGCAAATTATTAGAACCTCCCCATTTTACTTGATTTTGAATCCTAACAAAACTTTCAAGACCATATTTTCATATCAAAGGCCCTGCTAATCAAAAGCTCTATCACGCGCATAGCACCATCTGGGAAGTCTGTGTAAAAATGCAGCGCAATTACGTCAAAGTTCTATCTCAGGTGACAGGCAAAGCATTTGTGAGATTTTAGCGCAAAATTAAAGGAATCTAAATACTTGGGTTGGTTCATGAATCTATTATACAATCTTCGTACCCAATAAATAACAGATTACTTATAAAATATTGATGTTTTCGGAAAAGGGGACCTATGACAGATAACGAAAAACGAAATGAAGACGTTGGTCGACCAGAACGATTTATTTCACATGCTCTTGTCGAAGTTAGAAAATATAAACTTTTTCCATTTTTTATTCAAAGCGGCATTCTTTTGGATATGAGCACAGCGGGATTCAAAGCTGAATATACTGGCAATAATGTCAACGTCAAGATTGGTGACATTCTATGGATGCGAATCCCAGTTATGCCTTTAGGTCTTCGCGGTATGAAAGATTTAGACTGTAAGGTTGAAATCAAATGGTTTGACCCAAAGACGGCACGTATCGGCGGTGTATTTTTAGAACTAGAACCAATGTCTCAAATGACGATCCAGCAAATCGTGTCAAAGCTTAAGGACAATGGGAACAAAATCTAAATCTGCAAACAATATTTTTCATTCTACTTTCGGCGAAATTTTTTTGACCTAACACAATGTCAGTTTAACAATCAATTGAGGTAATTTTTATGAGCTTTAAGTATCCACTGACTCAATCAAAGGGCTCTGGACGAGCCGTCATTGTTGATGGAGCTAGATCTGCTTTTGTTAAATCTTTTGGATCTTTCGAAGACTGCGATGCTTTGGAGCTATACAGCCGCACTGTGGCCGGACTCCTACAAAAAACATCTGTCGATCCACTCCTAGTCAATGAACTAAGCTGCGGCGTCGTTGTACCCCAAACAAAAAACGGAAATGTAGCCCGCGATACGGTCATTAACCTAGGACTTCCTACTCATATTCACGGATATACCCTAAATCGAGCTTGTACGAGTAGCATGCAGACCATCGCTGATGCGACGAGATCAATTGCCGCGGGACATGGCCAATTGATCCTTGCAGGTGGCGTAGAGTGCCTGAGTGATGTACCAATCGTTTATTCCAAAGAAGCTCGAAAGTTTCTCCTTAAATTGAACAAAGCTAAATCTGCCCCTCAAAAACTTGCAGTCCTCGGACAATTTTCTGCAGGCGCTTGGCTCCCTAGGCCTCCTGCATTAGCAGAACCTTTGACCGGTTTGACGATGGGCGAACATACCGAGATCATGGCCAAAAAGAATCGCATTTCGCGAGAAGATCAAGATCAGTTTGCCGTAGATTCTCATAAAAAAGCTGCTGCAGCGCAGGACAAAGGTTTTCTCGCAGAAGAAATTGTGCCCATATGGAGTGCTCCAAAATATGCGGCATGCGTTGACAAGGACAATATCATTCGTGGTGATACTAGCGTTGATGCTTTGAGCAAGCTTAAACCAGCATTTGATAGAAAGTTTGGAACCATGACGGCTGGTAATGCCTCGGCCCTCACTGACGGCGCTGCAGTCTGCATGATCGCTGACGAGCAGTTCGCTAAAGAACATAAATTAAAAGCAAAAGCCTATGTCAAAGATATTTTATTTGTGGGTGTAGACCCCATGGATCAGCTTTTGATAGGTCCTGCGATTGCAATCCCGATGATTCTTGGACGCAATGGGCTGAGTATTTCTGACATTGATTTTTTTGAAATTCATGAAGCATTTGCCGCACAGGTACTCAGTTGCATTCGCGCCATGGAAAATAAAGAATTTTGTGAGAAATATTTTGGAATGACCAAGGCCTTTGGCAGCGTTCCAGTTGAAAAATTAAATGTAAACGGCGGCGCAATTGCGATTGGCCATCCATTCGGAGCAACGGGTGCAAGGCTTGCTATGAGTTTAGCCAATAATCTTCAGCGTAGCCAAAAACGATTTGGAGTCATTTCCATATGCGCTCAAGGCGGCATGGCTGGAGCTATGCTTTTGGAGCGGGCCGAATAGATTTAATTCGTAGTATTGCGTCCCCATCAGTAAAAATATAAAGCCAACTTTGAGGTCCCTATGTCACAATTTTTTAAATTAGAATCCGCTGGTGATGTTTCCGTTGTTACTTTTGAACGTCAAGATAAAGACATGAATATTCTCAGCGAAGCAGTACTCAAAGAGCTCGATACTATTGTCGATAAAATCATTGCTGATTCTGCAATCAAGGGAATGGTGTTTATCAGCGGCAAATCCGATCAATTTATCGTCGGTGCTGATATTACAGATATTCAAAAGTTAACGACAATGGACCTTGCGAAGAACGGCGCAAAGGCCATGCAGGCCGTGTTTCAAAAGATCCACCGAAGTGGAAAAACCTCTGTTGCAGCAATCCACGGCCCGACCTTGGGAGGTGGTTTAGAGCTTTCACTTGCGTGTTCCTGGCGAGTAGCTACTAATGATGAGAAAACAAAAATGGGTTTGCCCGAAATTCAGTTGGGATTTATTCCAGGAGCCGGTGGAACACAAAGATTGCCTCGGCTTATAGGATTGCAGTCAGCACTTGATATGATTTTAACAGCTAAACGTGTCGATGGTACAAAGGCATTGAAAATGGGGCTAGTGGACGCTTGTGTTCCGGTTCATATGCTTAAAGACGAAGCCATTAATTTTGCAAAAAAGTCTCCGTCATCGAGGGAAGCTCTACCTAAAAATGCCGCAACCTGGGCATTAGAAGGTAATATTGTCGGACGGAAAGTCATGGCCAGCCAAGCCCGATCCATGGTGGATAAAAAAACCAAAGGATTTTACCCTGCATCATACAAGGCTCTTGATGCAGTTTTTCAGGGATTTGAAATGTCATTGGAAAAAGGTCTTGATCTGGAAGCAACACTGTTTGGCGAATTAGTTCAGACGAACGAATCAAAATCCCTGATTCACTTGTTTCACGCCACGACCGCAATCAAGAAACATCCCTATAAAGACGCTGGCAAAGAACGATTTGGCGAAGAGCAGGTTCAAAGAGTTGGTATCGTGGGCGGGGGCTTTATGGGCGGGGGTATAGCAACGGTTTGTGCCGACAAGGGTGTTAAAGCTTTTGTATCCGATCCTAGTAAAGAATCTCTAGGCCGACTTTTAAAATCCAGTAAAGACTTCTTTTATAAAAAAGTAAAACGAAAGCGCCTCAAGCCCTTTCAATCCGATAGCAAAATGGCACAGATTAATCCGCAGCTCACTCCCGCTGGATTTGAATCTTTAGATATCGTGGTTGAGGCGGTTTTCGAAGATCTAAATTTAAAGCAAAAGATTTTAGCGGGCCTTGAGGCCAAATCACACAAAGACTGGGTTTTTGCATCGAACACTTCGGCTCTACCAATCAAAGATATCGCTGCAAAATCTGCATCACCCGAAAAAGTTCTTGGCATGCATTTTTTCTCTCCTGTTGAAAAGATGCCACTTCTTGAGATTGTCGTCACAGAAAAAACAGCACCTTGGGCGACCGCTCGGGCCATTGATCTAGGAAATCAGATGGGTAAGACCATCATTGTCGTCAAAGATAGTCCCGGCTTTTACACAACTCGAGTTCTTGCCTTTTACCTTGCAGAGTCCGCAATCATTCTTGGATCTGGTACATCAATCGAGTATATCGACAAAGTGCTAATGGATTTTGGATGGCCAGTAGGGCCGATCACCCTCATCGACGAGGTGGGTATCGACGTTGGCATGCATGTCATGGATACCATGGCAAAGGCATGGCCTGAGAGATTCTCCACCCCTCCCCAATTTATTCCCATTAAGGAATCTGGCAGGCTTGGGCGCAAGAATTCAAAGGGTTTCTACAAGTACGAAGAAGGGAAAAAAGCGGGTGTTGATGAAGGCATCTATCAACTCCTAAAGCTATCGCCATCTACAGCGATCTCAAAACAGGAGATTATCGATCGCTGTGTTTTGGGTTACATCAACGAATCTGCTCGCTGTTTGGAAGAAAATATTTTGCCCTCGGCTTTTGATGGTGATGTGGGCTCCGTGTTTGGACTAGGTTTTCCTCCATTCCGTGGAGGACCTTTCAAGTATGTCGATACCATTGGCGCCAAGAAAGTTGTGGATACCTTAAAGGACCTTGAGTCAAAGCATGGCAAGAGATTCAAGCCCTGCGATCTATTGATCAGCATGGCTGACAGTGGCAAGAAATTCTTTCCTGAAGAATCTTGAATTTAAGCACACAAAGCTCCTAGGAATGAGGCCTATCACCTGTCAAAGGTAGGCCTTTTGACTACATACCCATAGAATTCATATGCCCCCCATTCAGATAATATATTTATTTATATTTCCTTAAAAGATTAGAACCACATTTGCAAACTATCCTCATTTCCTCGTTAGCAGGTGCGACACACCAGCTGACCCGAGAAGGGAGTGTAGATTGCAAGAAAATCCTTGGTAGACATTAAAATCCTTTAAGGAGGACCATATGCAAGTACTCAAAAAGCAAATCAACTGGAAAGCAACGAAAGCAGATATCAAAGCTCGTTGGAGTCAACTATCTGATGAGAGCATCGATACAGTCAAAGATAATCTAAACTCGCTTTCTGACGCCATTCAAAGTGCTTATGGCTATGCAAAAGAAAAAGC
>JAPLFV010000322.1:0-11959 GCA_026390495.1 Pseudomonadota bacterium
ATTTTTTTTTTTTTTTGAGATCTTGATGCGGCATCATTAATATTTGATCGCGTTTTAGAGTGTCCCATGAAAAATTAGGGTCGTTAAACTCATTGTCAATATGAGTCATGACACAAGAACTGCAAAAAATAGCGGTCAGCGATGTCAATATCGCGATAGATTTTAAAAACATTTTGGGCCTGTTTATCATTTTTTGGTCACTTTCATTTTAGTTGAGACTAAATGCTACATATTAACAGAAGTACGTTATGATCTAAAGCCTTTCACTGAAGACTGCTTAGATGTTTCTCATCGAAGTGTATTTTGTAAGTTGGATCAATCCAAACGGGACTTATAATAATAAATTTCCCGTACAGGTTCTTCTGTATCAATGTAAATTGAGATACACTAATGAAAATGAACATTTCATTGATTCCGTAGAAGCCTCTTTTTAGGAAAAACATATATGCTCTATTGGTTAGCAACTCAGTACCAAGATTCTTGGGGCCCGCTGCGTCTATTTACATCGCACTTTTTCTTAGGTGGTATTGGTTTTGCTTTATCATGCATTTTGACTTGGCGATTGTTACCCTTGTACTCCTTTAAGTTTTGCCCTCGTGACCGTGGGCGAGCGCATGCGGTGGAAGCAGGAAAGGCTCAAGGTAAACCGACTGGAACTGGAATCATTTTTATTCCACTGTTTATTCTCGTACAGTTGATACTGCTGCCTTGGAGTGTGGAGTTTTTGGGGCTTTTGGCTCTAACACTACTAGCGTCCATTTTTGGTTTCCTAGATGATCGGGCATCTGTGGCCTGGGGCGAGTATCTCAAAGGTGCCATTGATTTAGCGATAGGTGTGGTGGCAGCTTTTTTTATTTCAAAAGGATTGCCAGTAGATGTTTGGCTTCCATTTACTAAGGTAACTTTGACACTTTCACCATGGCAGTATATTCCCTTGGCGACAGTGTGGATTTGGATAGCCATCAATGCCACCAATTGTACTGATGGAGTTGACGGCCTGAGTGGAACGCTCTCGGGAATTGCCTTTTTGTGTATTGGATCTTTGCTTTATTTTGTTCTTGGTCATGTTGAAATGTCAGCATACTTATTAGTGCCGCACTATAAGGACGGCGCCATTTTTGGAATCATGGCATTGTGCCTTTCTGGAACCCTGGCGGGGTATTTGTGGCACAATGCCCATCCAAGCACCTTGCTTATGGGGGATGCAGGATCTCGCGCGTTGGGTTTTTTACTAGGAATTTTAGTTTTGAAGTCAGGAAATCCTTTTCTTACATTTGTCGTTGGTGGAGTTTTATTGATCAATGGAGGTACAGGTCTTGTAAAGGTTGCTTTATTGCGATTTGCAAAGATCTCTATTTTTCGCAATATTCGCTTCCCGTTGCATGATCATGTTCGAAAGAATTTGGGTCCTAAACCAGGAGAGTTTCCAAACTGGAGCACTCCTCAGGTGTTAGTTAGGTTTGCATTGATTCAGTTAGTGATTACAATGTCTTTAACAGTGCTTTTATTGAAGCTTCGATAAATCTCTTAATTTGATGTTTTAAATTTCTTTTCCTGTTAGAAATTGCTGTGACATAAATACGTATTTTTTGACCTTGCGAGAATTGAATGCAACTGGAACAGCTTCTCAATGCCGCCGTTCGAGGCGGTGCTAGTGATATCATACTAAAGACGAATGCAGTCCCGCGCTTTCGATTTAATGGACAATTGATTCCTCTTGCGGGCGGAGAAGTCGTCAGTCCTGAATTGATGCAAAGTTGGGTTCAGGTCTTAAGACCTCAGATTGGAAATCTAACCAACGTCGTGGATCAAGATTTTGCATTTCAAACAAAGTCAGGTCAAAGATTTAGGGTCAATATCTTTAAACAGCGAGGATTGATTGGCATTGTGATGCGAGTCATTTTGAACCATGTTCGGTCCCTTGAAGAGTTACAGCTACCGGGGATTCTCGGTGACTTAGTTGAACGAGACCGGGGTTTGATATTAGTGACTGGGGCGACCGGGAGTGGAAAATCGACAACATTGGCAGCCATGATTGATCGAGTGAATCGGAAAACTTCTGCGCATATTATTACTATTGAAGATCCCATGGAGTTTTCTTTTGAAGATCAGCTCAGTGTCATTGAGCAAAGAGAAGTGGGCCTTGATACCGAGTCATTTGCTAAAGCTTTGCGGGCTGCTATGCGACAAAACCCAGACATCATCATGGTCGGTGAATTGCGCGATCGAGAAACCATGCAAACTGCTTTGCAAGCAGCAGAGACTGGCCATTTAGTATTGGCAACAATGCATACTGCCGATGCGGCAGAGTCCATTCAAAGAATCATGGGATTTTTTGATCAATTTTCTGCACAGCAGATGAGGCAAGTTGTTGCTGAGGTTCTGGTAGGAATCGTGTCCCAAAGACTTGTTCCGAGAGCAGACAAAGTAGGCATGTTAGCGGCCATAGAGATTCTGATTGCAAACGAAACCATCAAAGAGGCGATTCGCGTTGGCGCAAGCGGTAATCTTAGGTCTCTCATCGATAATGGTGGTCATGCCTGGGGCATGCAATCATTTGATCAGTGTCTGTTGAATTTTTTCCAACAAGGTTTAATTTCGCGAGAGATTGCCTTGGCACATGCGACGTCTTCAGGAGACCTAGAGTTAAAACTTCAAGGAATATAAATTATGAAAGCCAATACCCGATGACAATGAAAACATTTCTATTCAGCCAATGTTCTACAAGACGAAGATTCCTAGAAGGAAGTATTTTAACGGCCTTGACCATGTCTCTTGCCAAAACCTTGTGGGCACGTGAAGCATTTTTGCAACCAACAAGTTCAGTCTTTGAAAAATGGCTATTGGATCTCTTGGCAGCCGGCGAACGTCTTCGAACTGGTCAGATTTCCACTGAAGTATGGCAGTCGAAAGTAGATCAATTGTATGGGGCCGTATCACTTGGCGACCTTAAAGCCCATATTGATTTTGATCGATTGACTGAAAACTTTAATATCCCTTCAGCAGGCGAAAAGTTTATCGACTTGGACCCCATGACAGGAAAGCCTTTTGAAACTCCACCTCCCGAGATAGGGCGAGTTGTCACTAAACTCGCTGGCGTAAAACGCGGATTGAATGTTCCGCCACATGGCCATGAAAATACCGTCTCGGCGTTCTTAGTTTTGCTTGGATCTTTTCGCGTGCAGCAATTTGATAAGATTCAAACAAAAGCCAATAGTTTGGTCTTTAAAAAATCTAGAGACGAGATTCAAACGCCAGGATTTTGGTCTAGCACTTCTGAGTCAACAAGAAATATGCACTGGCTAACGGCCTTGTCACAAGATTCGTTTTTCTTTAGCACAAAGATCAATGCTTATTTACCAGGTCGGCCGGTGAAGGGCCGCGTGAACGTAGATCTGAGGCGGCCGATCGATCATGGTTCAGATATCATGGAGGCAAAGATCATCTCGGATCGATTGGCTCATGAAATCTACAACGGCTGAAATCGTCATCCCTAAGAACGGTTAGCATCGTCATCCCTAAGAACGGTTAGTATCGTCATCCCTAAGAACGGTTAGTATCGTCATCCCTAAGAACGGTTAGTATCGTCATCCCGAAGCGCAGCGAGGGATCTCGAATACACGAGATGCTTTGCGATGCATAGCATGACGAGATTGATTGGCACTTCACTCTCGTCATCTTGAGCGAAGCTGAGCGAGGGATCTCGAACACACGAAATGCTTTTCGATGCTCAGCATGATGCGGTATAATGGCACTACTGTAGTACGTCATCGAGAGGTGAAGCCGAAGGATCTTTCGCGGTAAAGATGCTTAACAACCTTTGGAAAAACGAGATAGAACAGCACTTAACGCGTCAAGCGCAGTATAAAATGCGTCGGGGTTTTGTATAAAATAATCACAGGTCATTGAACGTCTCCGCAGGTGGGTCCATGTTTTAGTCAATTGGTTAAATAGGAGTTGATGTGGGAGATTTCAAACTTAAAAAGCCAATATGGGATGAATCCGATTTCTCGGAAATGGGCTGGCATGACGCAATCATTTGGTCTGTTCATCCAAACTCCGACGAATTTGAGTTTTTGATTGATCTTGACTACATATTTGGAAGAATTGAGCCTGTTGCAGGCGAAACACATTACAAGTTCTGGGTATCACCGGTTACGATGGTATTTGAAAATGCCTCCCATCTTAGAATGGACTTGGAATCAGACCAGGGAATTTTCGAGGTATCTGATCTTCATATGAAAGACCCAAGAATTACTCTTAACGAAAAATTTACAGATTACAATTTTGATTTTGAACTTCAGAATGGTTCAATTCAATTTCGAGCAACGGGATTCAAGATGTTTGTAAGACAACAACCGACTTGTACAAAATTGCCGCGATTAACATTAAAGGAAAGAGGTGGAATTAACTTCCAACGTAAACTTGCGTCTCGATAGGATTCCGTTCCAGAAATAAGCATAGATAATTTTCTGCATTTTTTATAGATAGTTGGCCATACTCACGTCATCCCCTGGCCGAAGGCCGTCGGGGATCTCTTACATAAAATCTCGATGTGCAAGATTGGCCAATCCCTCTTCTAAGCCAAAGTGAGGCTTTTAGCCTGTAAATCTCCTAGTCTCCGTTAAAAGTTAATTTGGTCATCTCACTTTGATCTGAAACAAACTTTGAAACCTGCTCGTGCGCACTAGGCTTTAGGTTTGGATACTCCGTACATAACCATTCTATTGTTTCTTTTTCTGTCCATGGACCTAAAGAGGCTTTGTACGATTCAAACTCGTCCTGAATTTCACGCCAATTTCTGTAACCTTTCTTAGAAAGGATCACAATTTCGTTCGTAAAAATAATATGTAGTGTCACAGTGAGTCCAAAATAAAGCGATAAGTAAGGAAACAGCCGACAACATCGAAACAGCTCTCAATCCGCAAGAAGTCTGAATCCCTAAAGCGCCCTGTTGAGTTTAACGAAATTTATCCCTGTGGTGAATAAGATTATTTACATCTCTCAGATTGACTAGTGGTAATGGCCATTCTCTGCAGCTCGAGATTACGCGAGCGATGATTCACTGCGTTCAGCATGACGCGCAAAGCATGATGGCCATTTTTAAACATAACGAGAACCAAATTTTTCGCATCACTCGACGGCTCGCGGGGACCCCCGCTCAAGATGACGATGTTCATGGCCGAAGCACAACTTCTGTCCTGAGCCGATATTGATATTCTACTTTTATGGAGAGAGTACCTGCATAACGTTCAACCCATTGGTTTTTTGTGACGGAAAGCTATTAAATAATTTGGGTATTGTTCTATTTTTACTTTTAACCCGAAGGGTCGATTCTTCTTTGCAGTTATCTCTGGAGTGCATTTTTTATGCACAACGTTGCCTTTATCTAGGACTTGATGGTAAATTTAAAGAGCTGTTCTATTTTTTGGAGGCCCGTTTCATGAAAAAATTTGGTTTATCACTACTTGTTTTAGCGGGCTTCGGATTTGTGCCTAGTCTTAAAGCACAGGCGGACCAGTTTAACGTTGACCAAATGCCTGCAGGAGCTGAAGTGACGGTTCCTGGAGCTGCTAAAACAATCGTGTCTCTAAGTTCTCCAGTTAAGGTCGGAAGTACCGATCTGCCGCAAACAATCAGCATTGTGCCCGTTGGAGCTGACAATGGTCCTTCAGGGTCACCTGTTAGCCTTTCAATTTTTGATTCAAGGTATGGCAAGACCCAAAGAGTTCAAGTTTCGCCAGGAAGCCCATTTTTGTATAGTTTTAAAGGTCTTTCTACGATCACTGTGCAGTCGGCTCCAAACCGAAACACTAAAACGAAGGGTGCCCTCAAAAACCTAGTTCGATTAAAAATCGAAAGCGATAAGCCTTTAACACTGGCTCGCTAGACAGACTGTCATGGTAGGTAGGCTTAGCCACTCACCATGACTGCATTTAATCGTTCCGAGTGAGATGCCTGCCGACTCAGTTTATCACCTTTCCCATTGCAATTACTGGCAATTTTACTAAGATGGGCCATTCTTGTGGCCTTGTATTTTTTTGCTGTGGATTTCTTAGAAAAGTCTTACAAAGAGGCGGTAATCTTCACCTTGAGTGTAGGTTATTTATCGCTGTAGAGTTTCCACAGTGCTTGTTACCAAATCTCGCTCAAAATGGAGTGAGTATAACCCACGATCGTAGAGGAGTTTCCAATGAGATCTCAATCTTTCGCAACTAAAGTTTTGGCGACTGCTTTTCTATCCCTAGGAGTACTGACATCCAAAGCTGTTTGTGCTGATTTTCAAGTGGGACTGCTATTAGATAAAGCAGGAAAAGATGATGCATCCTTTAATGCCTCTGCTTTTCGCGGATTGGGACGCGCCGAAAAGGAACTTGGTATTAAAAGTAAAACTGTCGAGGCAAAAGATGCGGCAGCTGCGGAAGGACTTTTAAGGTCTTTAGCTGCCAAGAAGTTTGATCTTCTCGTAGCTATTGGCTTTTCTCAAGCAACGGCTGTTCGTAATGTGGCAACAGCAATGCCTACAACGAAATTTGTGTTGGTTGATTCTGAAGTTAAACTGCCAAATGTCACCTCTGTTATGTTTGCTGAACATGAAGGAAGCTTTTTGATGGGTGCAATTGCTGCCATGAAAAGCAAGTCCGCGAACGTTGGCTTTATTGGCGGCATGGAAGTTCCCTTGATCAGAAGATTCGGCATGGGCTTCGAGGCCGGTGCGAAATATGTAAACCCCGCAGTCAAAGTTCAAGCCGCATATATTGGAGTCACAGGAGATGCGTTTAACAACCCTCCGAAAGCTCGAGAACTGGCTCTTCTTCAAAATAGTCAGGGCGCAGATGTGATTTTTCATGCTGCTGGTGCTTCTGGCAAAGGATTGTTTGATGCGGCGGAGGAGAAGAAATTCTTTGCAATTGGTGTTGATTCAAATCAAAACGGTGTGAAGCCAGGACGTGTTTTGACGAGTATGCTTAAGTCTGTGGATTTGGCTGTATTTGAAGCTATCAAGCAAGCAAAAGAAGGTAAATTAAAGGGCGGTGAAACGGTCAATCATGGTATCGCAAATGGCGGAGTTGATATGGCTATGGATGCAAATAATAAAGATATATTTACATCCGATATGATTAAAAAAGCCGAGGACATCAAAGCTGGAATTAAATCTGGTAAGATAAAGGTTCCAGATTACTACACAGTAAAAAAATAGTTGGTTGTTAAATTCAACTGTAAGTCTGCTGTTATCTTTTTATTTTGTTACGGGTTTGAGTGGAGATTGAAACGTGGAAAAGGACTCAAACGGACTTCAGCAAACGATCAGTAGCAGTACCATTGTTAGTTTTAAGAACGTTTCTAAAAAATATGGCAAGATTTTGGCTAATGACGGCTTGAATTTTGATATCCGGTCGGGTGAAATCCACGGCATCATAGGCGAAAACGGTGCGGGTAAATCCACAGCAATGAAGCTTTTGTACGGCATGGAAAAACCATCATCCGGGGAGATCACCGTCAAAGGTCGCATCGTTCATTTCTCGAATTCTAGAGCGGCAATGGACTTTGGAATAGGAATGGTTCATCAACATTTCATGCTGTCTCCCGTTCATACAGCCGTTGAAAATATTTTGCTAAATGATCGAAAATCAAAACAAAGTTCATTTTTAAATTGGATCCTGCCCTTCAAGTTAGGGCAAGTCGAACGCGAGCTAGAAAAGATTGCTCATGAAATGGGATTTAAGATTCCCTGGCAGACTCCTGTTGAAATGCTGACCGTTGGCCAGCAACAACAAATTGAAATCATAAAACTCCTCTACGCAAATGTAGATATTATGATTTTTGACGAGCCTACAGCGGTGCTATCTCCTTCTGAGATTGTTAAATTTTTGGAAATGTTGAGATTTTTAAATGGCCAAGGCAAAACGTCCATTATAATTACGCACAAGCTTGGCGAGATTAAAGAGATTTGTGATCAGGTCACTGTTATGCGCCAAGGACGCTGGATCGAAACAGGCGAAACTAAAAATTACTCCATGCAAGACTTGGCTAGTTTGATGGTCGGTCGCATGGTGAATCTGTCTGGATTAGATCGCGGCGAGCGAACCTCTGGCGATGCTGAGCTAAAAATCGAACATGTCGATTTGGAAAGAGGGGGCAAATGGGTTCTTAAAGGCGTTGATTTGCAAGTTCATCGTGGTGAGATACTTGGAATTGCAGGCATTCAAGGAAATGGGCAACAGGAATTAATGCATTTGATAGGCAACCCTGCTTTTTATAAGAAGGCTCCATTTTCACACTCTGGTAAAATTTCAATTTCCAATACCGACGTTTCAGGCCTTCATTCTCGTGATATTCGAGATATGGGTGTTGGAGTTGTTTGTGCAGATCGTCATCGAGAAGGAGTCTTGTTAGAAGAATCTCTCATCGAAAATGATTTGTTAGGCCATGATTCTGATTATCAGAATTCCTTTGGTTTTTTGGATCGCGTCAGAGCCAATAAACACACGTTGGAAGAAATGAAGGCTTACGATGTTCGGCCCTTGGAGCCTGAGGCGGTGATGGGGGGATTGTCAGGTGGAAACCAACAAAAATTTGTCATGGCTCGGGAGCTATCTCGCAAGCCTCGTCTACTTTTATGTTCCGAGCCCACACGCGGAGTCGATGTAGGTTCGATTGAACAAATCCACACGGAGTTGTTAAAGGCGAGCGCAAATCAAATGGCGATATTACTTGTGTCCTCACAGTTAGATGAACTTATGCGGCTAGCAGACAGGATCTTGGTCATGTATGAAGGATGTATTGTCGCTGAATTTTTGCGAGACCAATTTGACGAAAGTAAGATTGGCCTGTTTATGTGCGGAGGTAAAGCGTGAAAAGTTTTATTCAAGCTCTCCTCACTGCAGTGATTGGTTTAGCACTGGGATCTTTGGTTGCGCTCTTAGGAAATGAAAGTCCCGTTCATGTCATTGAGGTTATTTTTAACGGAGCATTTGGCACTCCCTATGACCTTGGATTAACGATTTACTATGGAGTGATATTGACATTTAGCGGATTGGCTGTGGCCGTGCCATTTCGAGCGGGAGTTTTTAATATAGGCGGAGAAGGTCAAGTCGTCGTGGCATCATTTACCTGCGCCATTGTCGCGATTCTTTTAGGTGACCAATGGAGTCCATTTTTATGCGCCTTCGTAGGTTTGATTTTAGGTTGTCTTGCAGGAGGCTTATGGGCCGGTATCGCTGGATGGATTAAATCGTTCCGCGGTGGCCATGAAGTTATTTCTTCTATCATGTTAAATTTTATTGCAGCGGGATTAACTGGTTGGCTCACGATCAATCATTTTCGGGCCAGTGATTCGCAAAATCCAGAAACGTCGTCAATCGGAGCAGCCTGGTTGTGGTCGAAACTGGACATATTCGGCGGTGCTCCCGTAACAAATTTTTCGATTCTCGCAGTTGTTTGCTGTTTGGTTGTGTGGATTTTGTTTTCTAAGACGGTGTTTGGATTTTCATTGAAAGCCGTTAGTCAGTCTCCTTCCGCGGCGGAAATTGCGGGAATTCCAGTAGCTCGAACGACATTTTATTCCATGCTGTTGGGCGGTGCATTTGCTGGATTGGCTGGAGCATTTATGGTTTACGGCGACGTGGGACGATTTAGGATGGATATGTCGGCCGGATTTGGATTTATGGGCATTCCAGTTGCATTGTTAGGTAGAGCTCATCCTGTGGGGGTCTTGTTTTCAGCAATTTTATTTGCAGTATTGCATCAAGGTTCAACAGCATTAGATATTGAAGCAACAGGTGTTGGTCGAGACCTGGCTCAGGTGATTCAAGCAATTGTGGTAATAGTTGTGGTTTCTCAAAGTCTTTTTACAATTAGTTTTTGGAAAAGGATAACGTCAAAATGGAGTTGATCGACATCGCTTTAACAATTGGACGTCTATCTGCACCTCTTATTTTGGTGGCGCTGGGTGGATATCTTAGTGAAAAAAGTGGTGTTGTTAATATTGCATTGGAAGGACTGATTTTGTTTGGTGCGTTTTTCGCAGCAACCTTTACCACGTGGTACGGTAATCCGTGGTTAGGGCTCATAATGGGAGCATTGGTCGCTAGCAGTGTAGGCTTTTTTTACGCGCTTTTAACCGTCGGTCTTCAGTCTGATCAAATCGTTGCAGGAACCGCGATAAATATGCTTGCGTGGGGCGGAATTCCGTTTTTAGGCAAAGTATTTTTTGACTCTACGTCCAGTACTCCTGCATTGGATTTAGATATGCGAATAGCATCTTGGGTTCCTATATTGACGGGTTTGATGTTTGTTTTGTTGTTCTATTATTTGAGTCGAAAAACTCGAATTGGACTATGGCATTCATTTGCAGGAGAAAAACCAGAAGCGCTGTCTACTGTGGGCGTAAGCGTCACGCTGGTGCGGTTTGCCGCTGTTACCTGTGCTGGTTTCGTTGCAGGCCTTGGAGGCGCATTTTTATCAATTTCTCTTGCGTCGTCTTATACGCGAAATATGTCGGCAGGTCGTGGATTTATGGCATTGGGCGCATTGATTTTAGGAAAATGGCGACCTGTGCCAACTTTAGTTGCTTGTCTCGTCTTTGGTGCGAGTGAAATGTTGCAACTGAGACTACAAGGTATTGCGCTTCCCATGATTGGCGAGATTCCCAGTCAGATTGTTCAAATCTTCCCGTATATTTTGACCTTGATACTGTTGATGGGGTTTGTTGGTGAGAGCCGCGCACCCGCGGCCCTTGGTAAGAAAATCTGAAAGTCTGCTCTCTAATGGATTAATGACATTTGTCGAGTTTCAATCCTAAATCAAAGTGAGAGTCAATGTTGTCAGCAGAGACAATGATTGTTTTAGAAGAGTTCATCCTCTGACCAGCAACGCTTAGATTGACTAACATGCCAATGCTTGCGTCATTATTCTTGGTCCAATCGCACATCTGTTTAACATGTTTAGCTTTGAAATCTTTATTGTCAGAAATGACCAAGAGCGGTTCATTTATAATTTCATTGTGTCGAAAGATCCTTTGTGCGTGAAGAATTTTTCCAAAAGGCCCACCACCGTTGACTGGATCAAGGATTGTCGGTAATCGGCGAACCAGATATGTTCTTGCATCGATGTATCCGTGAGTGCCTTTATCTTTTTCTACGCCTCCAACAACGCTGCTAGATGCTGAAGTGATGTAATAGTTCTTTGGAATAGTTAGATTTAAACCCACGTTACATGATCCCCATTCTGACTTTTGTTTAGGTGAAACACCTGCTGGTAAATCAACTCTCATCTCATTAAAAATAAGTGTCATATCGCCGCCGGCTTGGATGATCTGCATTGAGTTTGGATCACATGATACGCCTTTTCCGACCGATCTAGTTTTTACGATCTTCCAATCAAGTTCTTGAGCAAATGCAGCTGACGCAGAAAAGCTTGCAGCCAAAGAATATGCAACAAATGCAAAGAACTTCGATGTGAATCTCATGGATATCCCCCTTGCGTGTTTTGTAAGGTAAAGGGGAGCAAGGATCAGGCCAGATGTGGTGAATCTAAAAACGCTAATGAATATGGCTAGTTCACTGAGAGCTGGTGGGATGGATTGTCGAATGATCAAGAAACGAGGGCTATTTTGATATATAATATTGAAATGATTGACTTATTCAAAGCGGCAAACACTCGTTCCGATTCTACATGCCTAAAAAATCTCAATCCTTTCAGAACCTTTTTGGTCATTTGAATTATTGATCAGATTGTTGACAGTGTTGAATCTTTGATGGTTTTGAAGTGGTTCGTAACGCGCTTTTGAATGCGCGATCTTATGAAATGCTTGTGAACCTTGTGAAGTCTATTGTGATGCCCTAAAATTTTAGTAGGCGAGTTCGTCATCCTGAACCCGGAGGCCAACGTCATCCTGAACCCGGAGGCCAACGTCATCCTGAACCCGGAGGCCAACGTCATCCTGAACCCGGAGGCC
>JAPLFV010000322.1:12042-34110 GCA_026390495.1 Pseudomonadota bacterium
GGCCAACGTCATCCTGAACCCGGAGGCCAACGTCATCCTGAACCCGGAGGCCAACGTCATCCTGAACCCGGAGGCCAACGTCATCCTGAACCCGGAGGCCAACGTCATCCTGAACCCGGAGGGTGAAGGATCTGAATGCCAAGAGCTTTTTTCCGCATTTCAATTGTGATCCTGGTCGAATTCTTCCCCTAAACATTTCTGAAGTGAGTTATCTAGTTCCATGCAAAAAGGTCAAGACATTGCGGTCCGATTTAACGGACTCTTTTTAGTTCATCACAATCTTCCTGGGAGTGACGTCAAAGCTCATTCGCATCCAGAGCACCATTTGATTATTCCGCTGCAGGGTGAGGTTACAATTGAACTTGAAGGTCGGAGATTGACCTGCGGACCAGGTCGAATGATTTATGTTTCACCCAACACCTCGCATATTTTCAAATCCGCTCGCGAAAAAGGTGAGCGGTTGATTTGTATGATTGACCCTATTGCGTGGAAGAAAGCTGAGGGAGAGCGCTTTGATTCAGTCGTTTTGCCAGCAAGTCAGTTGTGCAAAGAAATTTTAGTTTATCTGTTAGTAAATCCGAAAACAAAAAATGTAAACGCATTGATCGATACGTTTGTTCGTACCTGTTTGGAATTGTTAGAAGTAACCCATTCAAATAGTGAATTGTCCTTAGACCACATTGATGCAAATCTGAGTCGACCTGAACTAAGAAAAGCAATGTCACTTGCTCGCGAGCATTTTTCAGAAGATTTTACAGTCGCAGAATTGGCACGTCGGTCTGGATTAAGCGTTCGAAATTTAAGTCGCCTCTTCCAGCAAGAGCTAGGAATGTCACCCAAACATCTTCTGATGAGGCTTCGCATCGATAGAGCAAAGGAGCTACTTCTGGCTGGAGAAATGACGATTACTGAAACAGCATTTGAGGTTGGGTATCAGTCGCTTTCTCAGTTTATTTCAGCGTTTAGACAACTTACTGGCCAGATTCCTAGCGAGTTTGCCTCTAGCCAAAATGTTGGCCGAAAAGGCCTATAGGATGGCCGATAGCCGGAAGTCATAAATTCGTAAAATTTGGCAAAAGTATGTCCATGGCAATCATGCCAAACCTAATTTAAAGGACATCACTATGAAACATATTACTAAAATTTCGGCACTTGCGTCTATTTTGCTTCCATTTGCATGTGCAACCTCCAATGAAAAGCTCAGTAGGGCACAGAGCCAAAATTCGGGACAAATGTATGTGTTTGAATCGGATAGCAACGGATTCAACACAAAGACCTTTTTTTACGACAATGGCCAAGAGGTCGTTGCCTTTGACTCCCAGTTTACTCCTGACCTTGCCAAACAATCGATTGAGTTTCTCAGGACGAAAACAAAGAATCCGATCACAAATCTGGTTATCACTCATCCTAATCCAGATAAATTTAATGCGATCGATGTGTTCAAATCTCATGGCGCGGAAGTCATAGCGTCCAAGGCGACTGCGGAAGCCTGGCCATCGGTGCATGCCTACAAAAAGTATTTCTTTGTGAATATCGCCAAAATGTTCACCGGTGATACCTATCCTAAACTATCTGAAGTGGACCAGCGATTTGAAAGCTCATTGGAACTAAAGCTTAAAAATGGTGAAGTCATATCCCTTAGGGAGTTAAAAGGTCCTGGAGTCAGTTCTAATCAAACAGTTGCCTACATTTCAGCGATAAACAGCCTCATTGTTGGAGATTTGGTTCATCATAAAGCTCATGCTTGGCTTGAAGGCGGCATTGTCAATGGACAGCCGACTCCTACAATCAAGTCTTGGATCCAGGATCTTGAGGAATTGAAATCTCGATTTGCTACTACTAACCCAATGGTCTATGGAGGGCGCGGCGACGCTGTCGACTTAAAGACGGCGGTGGATAGCCAAATTCTTTACTTAAGCCGCGTTGATGAAATCGTCACAAAGTATGTCAATGGGTTAGGGGAGCAAAAAGCGGAACTTAAAACCGAGGCAAGTCAAGTTCACTACACAAAATTGCAGCAGCTTATTGAATCAGAATTTGCAGACTATAAACTGGGATACATGATTCAATACGGTGTTTATGGATTAGCATTGTCGAAATGAAGGATCTAAGTTTTGATGCTAAAATCAAGCTTCTTTTAGGCCTAGTTCTAGATTGAAACGCTCATTTAGCATTGCAGATATCATCTTTATGAGTGATAAGGGACCCGGAATAAAATTAAAATTTTACGACGAGGTCCTTTTTTTTGTCAGAAATAAACATCTATACAGACTGCAGTTTTGATGCCGAAAAAAAATTGGCGGTTGGTGCCTGCAAAATTTTGTATAAACCTCTCAATAGCAATTTCTCTGCAATAAGCAACGCAGATTCGACTATTTCCGAACAAGCTCTTCCTTTAAAAGAATTTCCTCTCAAATGTGATTCATGCGGTAAAGGTGAGCTGCTTACGATGATTTGGGCATTGCAAAATTTTAAAACTTGGATGCAGGACTTTAAGATATCCACTGACTCAATTCCTAGACCTAGACTAAACCTTTATACTGATAGTAAAACCATTGCAGACCTTCCAGCCAGGCGTATCAAACTAGAACAAAACGAGTTTCGAAGTAAAAGGACTGGTAAATTGCTTTCGCAAGAAGATCATTACAAAGAGATCTATAACTTGATAGATCAACTGCGGTGCGAATTCGATCTGAATTTTACTTGGGTCAAAGGTCACACGTCGCAGCACCTTCGCAGCACCCATGAGCAAATGATGTCGGAAGTTGATCAATTTTCAAGGGACTCACTACGAAAAATTAGAGCTGAAAGTCTTTAGTTAACTTAAACACGAAATTTTTCTTTTATTGCGACGAAGATTATCCAACGGCGACGCCTGCCAATCTAAAATTGCCACCGACCCGCCTGGTTTTATCGCGGACTCAAACAATCGCCTGCAACTTCATATTGAACATTTGCTTTCAATGTTTTCTGAGTTGGTCAAGGACCGCCGTTGATGCAAATTTGATGACCAAGTTTATACCACCGACGTCGCAAGTAGATTTAATTAATAATAATAACAGTTAGTTAATATATTTTTAGCGTATTTCTTTTGAGTCCTTTGAAAATTTTTAGATGAGTTAAAAATCTTCGAAACCTACGTAATGCTATGAGGCCCCACTCAAGTCCTTTGTTTGGTCCTTACAAGTTTGCCTGAATCATTTCGACACATTCAAAAAAGCTAAAGCTACCAATAATCTTCAAGCGAAAAATATGTTCGTCGCGGACTTTTGCTTTCAGCAGCAATTGTGTCTGGACGCAGCATGTCCAACCATTCTATATCTCATCTACAATTTCCATTGGTGAAAGGATGGCCATGAATCAATTAAATATCGGTCGTGGGCCAGATTTTTTGCTGAAGCATGGCCAGGTCGAAATAATGCATTCTGTGAGTGTTCAGATCACTGATCTCAAGGGTACTTGCGCTGCTATCAATATTGTAGATCGAAGTCACTTTGCGGTTTGTCAGAAGCTCAATGGTATGCTGCATGCGAAGTCTTCATCCCAACCCTGGACTATTCAAGACATGGGAGAAGAATTGGAAGAAATCAAAATTGAATCAAACAGAAATAAGGTACTTGTTAAATTTAAGTTTCCTCATCAAATGGGATCAGAAAGTCGACGCCGATTAAAACTAGAATTTTTAAAGAATATTCGTGATTTATTAAAATAACCAAATCCTATTGTCCATGAAAACCTAACTTATTTGGCCTATTCCTCCGATCAGATGCATATCAAAAGAGGACCTAATTATGGACTTTAAACAGCGCCATCCAGGAATAACTCACTGGCCCTTTTGGGTTCTGGAGAGACAAAGACGTATTTTTCCTTATAAATCGTTGCTTTTAGCTGAGCTTTGCGAAGTTACCTCTCATGATGGCCTCTCGACTTTCTTATTGTTTCATGGTGGAGTTTCAGAGGAAGGAAACTATTGGCGCACCTATGCTGTGGAAGCTCCACAAGAATGGAGTGTTCGGGAAAGTTTTGAAAACGGTGATATTACATGGAGCGAATTCTTTAAGCATAGAGGATGGATATTGGAACTCACTGGCGAGTTAGATCGAAACAGCGACGTACATTGCCGCTACATAGAGTTTTCTGAAATGACTTCAGAGGCAAAGGAAAGTATTGCAGACCTGGATACTAAGGGAAGTCCCTATCAAATGCTACATGATTACTTGTTGAAATGGTGGGCGTTTCGAATCGAATGTGGTCGTGACCCGAGCGAGTTTAAAGAACGATATGAAAGCTTGATTAAAAACCACGGGCACCGATTGAATGGTAAGATAGATAAAACGAGAAATGTTAACGTTGCCTGAGTATTCCAATTCTTGAACTTAATCTACTGATTGTTAAAGAATTCGAAAAAATTGGTGTCCTTCGATTTTATGTTAACTGCCTCAATCAGCTAGTTGTATGAAAATGTTTGCTTACGCAAGTTTAACTGTCGGTAAATCAAGTTCATCAGTTGCGTTTAACTAGTTTTCAATAATTTTTCTCTTCACTGCATTTTGCTGATCGAATGTGGTTTCTCGGAGGCAAAGGCACCTAGACTCCTGAATCCCAGTGAGATAGTGCGTGACAATATTCACGTAGGATCCTTAGATTTGAAAGGTGTTTCATAACTAGGTTGAGACTTGCATGATCAACGAGGCGTGAAGTAAACTTGACGATGATTGAATTGAACAATGGTGTTACTGAGGCCTCAGTCTTTGGTAAAATTGACTATAACTTTTCATGTCCACTGATGAATAGCTGCCTAAATGAACTTTATAGACTTGGAGGTTAGCTTGCGCCTAGCATTAATGCTTCTTGCGATTGTAGCTACTAGTAGTTGTGTGTCTAACAATCAGAGTGTGGCTTCAAAATCTGTTGTTTGCAGTGCATTCTGTAAATATAGAACTTCTAAAGGAGCCTTTGGGAGGCTTTGGTTTTCTCAAGTTAATGTTGATACAACAAAGGCATGGCAACAGTTAGAGCAGACTTGTCAGGAGATCACTTGTCAAGGTTGTACTTACGAGTTACAGGCTTCTGTCGAACCTGTAATTGTTGATGGTCAGAAAGAGTATGGAATGAAAACTGCAAAAATGGAGGAAAGCTGCTCTGCTGTTGTCTTTCCAATGGAGAAATAAGAACATAGCTTTGCAAGGGGTTTGCCAAAGAATGGCTTGGCTCGTTTTATTACGAAGCATAGCGAAGAGGCATGTTTGATCGGCAGGGTTTAGTCACTAAACTGAAAGTGTTGTTTTAGAGAATAACATTTGTTGGTACAAGAATATCGAGGCACCTGGTATAATTGTGCTAAAGTCGAGTCGAATTTTTTCGGACATTGGTTCAAAAGCAGGTGATTATAATGACAGCTCAGAAATTCAAATGGCTCAAGCTACTTCGTTATGGATGTCTTTACATCTTGATTACTGGACTACTTCCATTGCTTGCCATATTCCCGGCAACACAGGAGCCTTGGAGACTTTTTTATGATGCCCTGAGTTGGCCCTTGGATAATTTTCCCCCTACCTTTACCGATTCAGATCGGCAACTAAGTGCCATTCTAGGTGGTGTCCTTTGTGGGTGGGCCTGGCTTCTTTACAAGATTGCACATCCTGAGATCTTCAACGAAAGGCTCAGAAAACTGATGGTTCAAT
Source organism: Pseudomonadota bacterium (assembly GCA_026390495.1). GTDB lineage: Bacteria > Bdellovibrionota_B > Oligoflexia > Oligoflexales > RGVZ01 > CAMDKS01. The sequence goes on from JAPLFV010000322.1 coordinate 17,727, forward strand.
CTACATGGGTCTGGTTTTTCCTCGATAGCGGAGGCTCAATACTTGCTGGTCTTCCCCTTAATGCTTTGAGTAATGTGATCTTTGCATTGGTGCTATTTGTTCCGTTGTGGAAACTGAAAGAGATAGATTAATCGAGACCCCGTTGCAAATCTTATGGCTGCCTATCCTGCCAGAGACGTAACAGCATTTGCAGCTCACTGGAAAAATAAGATCAATAGCAGTTTGGAGCACTTTGTCTGGACGATTGACTTTAATGGAAGTGTAGCTGGTAGTGTTGATTGATGGATGCAGGTTAACAGATGGCTAGTGGGTTATTGGGTTGGCCTGTTCTTTCATAAAAATCTTGACTGAATAAAATGGCCAATCCACCGTCACCCTGAGGCGCAGCCGAAGGGTCTGTTCTTTCATAAAAATCTTGACCGAATAAAATGGCCACAATCTCGTCATCTTGAGCGAAGCGAAAGATCTCCTGCACCTTACAAGATACTTCGTCTACGGCTCTACAAAACAAATGGCCATTTGCTTCTGTTTTGTGGAATTCATTGTTCCAAGAATGTAGAAACATAGACTCATGGAAACTGAAAGGCTCAGTGAGACAATAACAGCGGCAGCCCACTTTCGTCCAAGAGTTTTTCGATCTAGAATCGCAAGCGAAATCATCATCAGCGTAACGAAAACAAGATCGAAATGAAGTCCAGTTGAAAAATCCGAGATTGTAAATGCTTCGAACCAGCCACCAAAAAAATCCCACTCATTGTCGTTTAGCCACCTGAAAAATAGTGCAAATGAAGCCCACCAACCCCCGCCCCTTGCGCCAACATAAGGCTAATTTTCAGTTTGTTATAGAATTCCATTCGTTTACCTATGTTCATATCGATTGTGAGACGATATCAATTATTGTCTTAAGATGCAGGATTCAAGTGCCAATATACCGCGTCATGTTAAGCATTGCAAAGCATCTCGTGTATTGTAGATCCCTCGCTTCGCTTCGGGATGACAATGTTGCTAAAGTGCCTATCTTTCTTCTATCTTGATTTGATTAAATAAGCATTAAACCGCAATAACCTTGCCGACTGCGTTCAGCCCAAACCTAAAAATCAGCCTCGAGCATATCTTCTCGACCTGGTCCAGTTCCAACCCACTTAATTTTAGTGCCAGTCGCTTCTTCGATCGCACGCAAGAATTGAATCGCATTTTTTGGCAGATCACGGGCGTGTTTCATTTTGGAGATGTCTTCTTCCCATCCAGGAAACGACTCGTAATGAGGTGTTACGTTTTCTAAGATTTTCCAATCCCATGGAAACTCTTTGATGGTTCCAAGGGTGGGATGAGTGTAGTGGGTGCAAATTTTTAATGTTGGAATTCCCGTTAAAATATCCATTTTATTGATAATGACACCGGCATATCCGTTGATATCTGCGCTATACCGAAACGCAACAGCATCAAACCATCCGCAGCGGCGCGGTCTACCAGTCGTAGCTCCAAACTCATTGCCCTTCTTTGCAATAAGGGCTCCGACATCGTCCAACAATTCAGTGGGAAATGGTCCAGAGCCAACCCGTGTAACGTAGGCCTTAGCAATCCCGTAGACTGCATTAATTTTGTGAGGTGGCAAACCAATACTCGTACATGCACCTGCAGCTGCTGTATTGCTGGACGTGACAAAAGGGTAGGTGCCGTGATCGATGTCGAGCAAAGTCCCTTGGGCTCCTTCTAACAATACATTTTTGCCTTCTCGAATTGCGGCGCGAATTCTAGTCTCAGCATCGCAGCAAAACGGAGCAATTTTTTCGGCAGCGTTTTGGAATTCCTGCCAAACAGTTGGATGTGTTTTGACATGAATTGCAAAGTCAAAATTGGCCGCAGCCATGGTATCCATCCATTCTTTGCGCCTATGAGGATCTATGTAGGTGCCCATGCGAATTCCGCTTCGTGAAGCTTTATCCGAGTAAGTAGGTCCAATTCCTCGTTTTGTTGTGCCAATGGGGCTACTCGATTTTTCTTCGCGAACACCATCTAAATGAATATGCCATGGTGTAATGACGTGAGACCTTGCTGAAATCCAAAGGTTCTCAGGAGTAATAGCAACCACGCCGCGCATCTTTTCTATCTCGCCGACCAAACCAACCGGGTGTACGACCACGCCACCGGCCATGGCAGAGATCAAACCTTTTTGGAAAATTCCACTGGGAATTTGGTGTAGTACATATTTGGTTCCCTCAATCCAAAGGGTGTGCCCCGCATTGTTTCCGCCCTGAAAGCGCGCCACTATCTGCGACTTTTTTGCTAAAACATCGACCCATTTACCTTTGCCTTCATCGCCCCATTGAGCTCCGACTACAACACTAACTTGATGATTGTTTGACGTCACAAGAAGTTTCCTTTCAAGGTTACGAGTGTTTCAACCGAAAATCAAAGCTTCAGAAGTTAGCAAAACTCGCTCTAGTCTTGGTCTAGCGAGCGTTTGGTATAAAGATCATTTAGTGACTAAGAAATGAGCCACAAAACGATCATTGGCTAAGGACCAAAGTGATTTGTTTCGGGTGGAGCTTATCAGAATGCTCGTGAAATGCGAGATTATATTGGAAATTTTTGCAGCTTTTTTCATGGAAAAATAAAACGAATGGTCTTTGCCAGATGTTTTTGAGGTTGATAGAATTTTGATTGCAATTCCTTAAGGATAGACATGAGAAATTGATAGTGTCATGATGCTGGGGTTGATGAAGATTCCTTTGACTTGGGGGCTATTATTATGGCGACTTCTTTGCCCAATCCATCAGCTTTTGATAGCGCGTGGTCCTTGACGGCCCTGGATGGACGTTACTTCAATGAAATGGAGTCAATGCGCTTAGTAGCCAGTGAGGCAGCGCTCAATAAATACCGTTTGATGGTTGAAGCCGCCTGGCTTCTAGAGTTAGTCCAATTGGATCCTATCAAGAGTCAGAGTCCTCTGTCAGCTAAGATAGATTCGCTATTGGTCAACATGTCTCGAGGTCAAATCTCTGACGAAATACTCAAAAATGTAAAACTCCATGAACAAAAGACAAATCACGATGTGAAGGCTGTCGAATATGCTTTGCGTGATGAATTGCTCAAAGCTGGTGGCTCTGATGCCTTGTTACCTTGGATTCACTTTGCCTGCACGTCGGAAGATATTAACAATCTTAGTTACGCGTTGATGCTCCAGGACTTGCGAAAGCAAGTTTTGCTTCCAACTATATCGAAGATTAGCGAGACGATCGAGGCTATGGCAATCAAGTATTCTGCTTTGCCCATGTTGTCTCGAACACACGGCCAAACAGCAACACCGACGACTTTAGGCAAAGAGATGGCCGTGTTTGTTGGGCGTTTAAATCGCCAAATTGGTCGTTTAACGGAGCAGGAAATTTTGGGCAAGTTAAACGGTGCCGTCGGTAATTTCAATGCGCACAGTATTGCCTTTCCAGAAATTGACTGGATTCAAGTTTCCAAGAATTTTGTAGAGCATCGCTTGGGCCTTACTTGGAATGGCTTAACAACTCAGATAGAGCCTCACGATTCCTATGTGGAGTATATGTCGACCGTAAAACACATCAATATGGTCCTGTTAGATTTCGCAAGGGATATGTGGGGATATATTTCTTTAGGGTATTTTGCCCAAAAGGTAGTCGCTGGCGAAGTCGGATCATCAACGATGCCGCACAAGGTGAACCCCATTTATTTTGAAAACTGTGAAGGAAACCTAGGTGTCGCTAACTCTTTGCTCACGCATTTTGGTGACAAGCTTCCCGTCAGCCGATTTCAAAGGGATCTTTCTGATTCGACTGTATTGCGTCTAACTGGAACAGCAATTGGTCACACTCATTTAGCTTGGAAGGCCCTTTTGAAAGGGCTGGATCGCGTTGACGTGAATCAAAAAGCGATCGATGAGGATTTGGACCAAGCTTGGGAAGTGCTAGGCGAAGCCGTGCAAACAGTTATGAGGCGTTATGGTGTGAAGGACGCCTATGAGCGTTTAAAAAAAGCGACTCGTGGCGAAGCCAATGTCACAAGGGAGATGATTCAAAAATGTATTGATGACGCTCCAGAAATTCCATTGGTTGATAAGCAGCGACTTCGATCTTTGACGCCTAGACAATATGTTGGATTGGCTGAAAAACTTTGTAAAACGCAGATGCGATCATCTAGGTGAATTTGATTTGCATTCAGAGATGGTTTGATTCTCAATAGTTGATTAGGAATAAGATTTAGACGTAACGCATTGCCCTAAAGGAATTGATCGATATGCTACTGAATGACCTTGCAAAGGCTCTTGATGCAAAAATTCATTTGCCTAAGACCGTAAAACAAGATTTTTTGGATTCAATGAAAATAACCTCGATTGCACCAATTGATAAAGCAATGGAAGGTGCTGTCAGTTTTCTGATCAAACCAGAATATATGAAATTTGCGAGTACTACCAAAGCTTCAGCTGTCATAGTTGGGAAAGTCGTCGATGATTGTCCTCAAGTTCAGTTGATTCATAAAAATCCATACTGGGCCTTCGCAAAAACGTCGCAAATGTTTGCGCCTGAGCGCAAAGAAAATGGAAACATCTCTCCTAAGGCCTTTGTTTCTGAGACTGCAATCATCGGCAAAGGAGCAACGGTTTACCCGCATGCATTCGTTGGAGACCATGCAATCGTCGGCGATTTTGCGGTGATTTATCCAGGAGCATACATTGGCAAGAATGTTAAGATCGGGACTTCATCCGTGATTCGAGCCAATACAGTTATTGAAGATGGGTGCGTCGTCGGTAATCGGGTTTTGATTCATGCAAATACAAATATTGGAGCTGACGGCTTTGGCTTTGCTCCAGGGGAAAATGATATTGCAAAAATTCCTCAAGTCGGGATCGTGCGCATTGAGGACGATGTTGAGATCGGAGCAGGAACCACCATTGACAGAGCAGCGATGGGTGAAACATTGATCGGTGCCGGTACGAAAATAGATAGCAGTGTGCATATTGCGCACAATGTTCGCATCGGAAAGAATTCGATGTTGTGCGGTGGGTCTGCTGTCGCGGGTAGCGCAAAAGTTGGCAATTGGAACATTCTGGGCGGTTCTTGCAATATTAATAACCACGTAGAAACAGCAGATCGAGTGACAGTTGGTGGGATGACTGGAGTCACAAAGTCAATAGCAGAGCCAGGTGAATACATGGGATTCCCTGCAATCCCTGCAGGAGAATGGCGCCGTCAGGTCGTCTTCATTAAACGCATGAAGGAGCTATATGACAGGGTTAAGAAGTTGGAAGAAAAACTAGAAAACTCAGGTCATTGATAGTAAAATAAAATTAAGTCTAAATTTAATGCAACGGGAGTGATTTTACCTGAATCTTGAGAGGTGCCTAAGCGATTGGCGCATTTTGAATGATGATGGTTTTAACTCCCTTCAAATTGCTACACCCGGTAGCATTGCCTTTTTTACAAAAAAAATTGGGCGCGTGGAATAAGGGAGTAAAAAGCATGAAACAACATCGTACTAAAGCGATGATATTATCGTCAACTATCCTTGGAATAGTTTCAACTTTAGGCACAACCTCTGCATTTGGTTCAAAGGACTATAGGAATGTTTTAAAGTCAAAGGAAGTCAGCGAAAAAATTCCTCGCATTGGGTCCCAATCGGCAATTGTTATTTCTGTACCCGTGGGACAGATTTTATTCGAAAAAGATGCAGACGAGCAGCGACCCATAGCAAGTTTGTCCAAACTAATGAGTGCTATCGTCTATATGGAAAATTGTAGCCATTATGATTTAGACGGCCTACATGAAATGTCAGCAAGGAATCGGGAACTAGCAAAAGGTGGTGACAAAACGCACCTTACCACTGGGTGGAGCTATACAAGGCGAGATTTATTAAAGGCCGCACTCATGAGAAGTGATAATCGGGCGTTGCCGGCATTGATGGAAAGTTGTGGCATGATATTGCAAGAATTCGTAATGCTCATGAATGCAAAAGCAAAGTCCCTCAATTTACCTAATACAAGTTTTGCTGAGCCTACAGGGCTGTCACAATATAATGTATCAACTGCACGCGAGTACGCTAAGATTACAATTGAAGCGACAAGGTTCCCTGAGTTAACAAATATTATGCAAACAAAAAACGACATAATTGTTGGGTATAAAAATGGTAAAGCTAGGAAGTTTGAGGCTCGCAATACCAATTATATTTTAGGCCGCAGAAATGTCGATGTCATTGGTGGAAAGACCGGATACACAGATATTGCTCGCTATTGTTTTACCATCCTCAATCGATTGGTCGACAACTCTGCTGTGACAATGGTTTTCTTGGGCGCTGAAGGAAAACATACGCGATTTGGTGATTTTTCCAGGATTCAAAACTGGCTCAATACAAAGCTCGCAAAATATATGGCCCACGGTACCAGTGATGCCGAGTCTGATGGAAGTTAAGCAGTTGAGGTTATGGTTTAAAAAGTCTGGCCTTGATCAAACACGTTAAGCCATATATATAGTCTACTCTTTTGACACCATCTGTTGGTCTAAACTCCCGTAAACTGGGTGGTTTTTAGACGGCATAATAGTTGCTGGTAGATATTGACTTACAGGTTCTAAAACAGCGTTAACTTCGACGTAGCGAGGAAATCTAAATGATGATTAAACTTTTGCCTTTGGTATCACTTTTCGTAACAACCATAGCAATCCATGCTTGTGGTGGAGATTTAGACGGTCGTCAGTTTCGTCAAGAAAAAACGAATAGAATCGATGCCGAGCAACGTTTATATGCTCAGGAAACTAAACTAAAGATAGTCTCTGAGTTAGGTCGGAATTTTAACCAAACGAACACATATCAGTGGACGTATTATACAAGTTCCGTTGGAGACCCAATTGGTACCTATCAATTGGCAGATGAAATGTGTCAACAGATTGGGTTTGGTTTGCCGACCGAAGAACAGCTACTTGCAGAAGGCGTTCAAGTTAAGACGATTAAAGCACTTGGAAGTTTGTTTGAACTCGATGGAAAAGTCGATTTTAAAGCACATGTTTACATTAAGGACATCAATTCTCAGACTCTTAGGTCTCTTGTTTGTGTCAGAGCAATTCCTAGCAAATAGATTATATTGCAGTGAATCAAGAGCAAATTTTAGATGAATTTTCGCGCGCCTGTGGAAGTTACTGCATTGCACCATGGTAGCTTGATAAAATGGCTCTTCGTGGATTTGAAGTTTCGTCTGAATTGCAGATATATACTTCATATAATCAACCTTTCTTTAGCATTCACAGGATTGTAAATGATTTAGTTTTCATTCATTGCCACTCTTGTCGTCATCAGTTCATGTGTCACAACTCAGGCTGAGGAGCTTGTAAGGAACAAAGCTTCCTTTGATCTCAGTTGTCCAAAAGAAAAGCTAATTCTAACTACTATTAGCGAAGATAATGTCGGTGGCTCGATCAGCTACGGAGTAACTGGTTGCGGCAAAAAAGTCACATATCTCTGCCAGCGAAAAATTATTGGTAATGCTGTTTGTATTAAAGAATCTGAGACTTCCAGTAACTGATATCGCATAGCATGGGCCAGAATATCTTCAAAACAGCTTGAAAGTTTTGGCTGCACATATTCATACCACTGACGTCGCAAGTGAATTTTTATTTGTGATAACTGTAGGTTACGTTGCATCGCATTCGTGTTGTAATTGGCCAGTCCACCGTCACCCTGAGGCGCAGCCGAAGGGTCTGTTCTTTCATAAAAATCTTGACTGAATAAAATGGCGAATATCAAGTTTCCGTCATCCTGAACGAAGTGAAGGATCTCATTTATGATACAAGATCCCTCGCTACGCTTTGAGATGACTATGTTGAAATGCCATTCTCTAAATATACATTTCTAGTTTGGCCGGCAGCCTCAGTTTTTGTCATAAGATTCTTCGCTTTGCTCAGAATGACGGGATTGATGCGCAATTCTACCGCGTCATCCTGAACGAAGTGAAGGAGCTCATTAATGATACATGATGCCTCACTACCCTTCGGGTGGACGACGGAGAAGTGCCAAAATACCGCGTCATGCTAAGCATTGCAATGCATCTCGTGTATTCGAGATTCCTCCCTTCGTTTCTGGATCACGATTCTCCGTTAGTTCCAAACAAATCTAAAATACGTGAACGTTGCGTTACTTCACACAAACAGGCGCACTATCATCAAATCAAAACCCGTTTGTAAAATAACGTCGAGAACCAGAGAAAGGTCAGCAAATCTTTACTTTAGCTTCAGGATCTGAGTCATGGCTCGAGGAGCGTCAGGAAGATACATCGAAAACGCGGCTCCCTGATTTCGTTGAAAAGGAGTTCCGTGGTCTCGCACGCTGTGGCCATTGGAATAAATCCAGGTCGCCGGAAGGCGTGAGAGATGTCGATGACAACTAGTTTTCGCCCATGCGTCTTAAGGTCTTTGATCCGATACTGGTAGAAGGATTGACCGTCCTAGGGCGAAGATCGATGCACCGTGCGCCGGGCACAGCTCGCCAAGTCTGTCCTGACGCGGCGTCTCCGGCTATGTGCCTGACTTAGAATCTGTTGTGAGTTTCTGGCGACTCCGGGCTCTTTGAGAGGCTACTTACCCTCCCTTTGCCATTATTTGACCTTAGAATTACTATGGTTTTATAAAAATTGTTTACAATATATTACAAAATACATAAATTATTGGATCATTCTATTGGAGGGTTTAAATGTGGCACCACTTCTTAACCGTTTTGCTGTCACCTTATTCGCCGTATTGTGCGCGGCTGCTACCGCATCCGCGGAGCCTGGGCTGCGGCTTTCAGGTGACGCCGCGATACCTTCTGACGTTGCGTCGCAGGAACCTGGAGTGCTGCAGCTGATACCTTTAGATGCAGAGCCCTGGATCGTCACTCTCGACTCTTATGAATCGACCATTGCCAGGGTCAAAGACCTTGGTTTGGTAGGTAATTTAATCACGGACCGCATTCGCATTTGTACGGAGAAGAAATGGAGCTACTGCGACATAAACACGACTACGACAGCAACAGCTTTCCTAGCTAAAGACCAGACTACTCTTTGGAGTGTTCGGCACAATTTCGATCGGCAACTTAACTCGTTTCGAAGCAAGCTACGTCGCAGCCTCGACGCCGCTGGTAAAGCTAAGGCGCTCGACGCTTTTGAGCCGGCATTTCTTCTATATGACTCGCAAGGCAATCTATTGTTTGACACGCGCGCAGAGAAGGACTTTGCGTCATTCGAACTTCTCGGTAACGACGATCTGGTTCACATTGCTGGGTCCTCGAAGGCGACGGATGTCGTTTCGCTAAAGCTAAGTCGCCCAATAGATCGAAAGCCTCTGCCCGTTCGCGAAACCTATTCATCCATCGGCGACGCAACATATATCCTTGGCTTTCCAATGGAGACCAAGCTCCGCGAGACTCAACATAGTGCGCCGGATTCCGACGGACGTAGTTATCGCGTTTCCATCGGTAAAGTATTGGACCCACGCTCAAGCATCATTGGAGCAGGTGGAACGCTCACCGATGACGACGCCAACCTAATGAGCGAATTGTTTGTCTTGACCGACGCCGACGGCGTACCGGGTCAAAGCGGAGGACCTATCGTTGACACAAAAGGCAATGTCATCGGCGTATTCTCTAACCATTGCAAAGCCGACGGGCGGGAGAGTCCCGCTGATGAATACTGTCCCCTTGGGGGCTTTGGTGTCACGGTTCCATGGATGAATAAGATCGGACCGCTTCAGCGCGACTTGATGAACAGGCCCGCGACGAAGTGAACATCAGCGGCATTCTGGGCCGTTGAGTAGGTCGATCCACCCACTTAGGATCATGGACTTGCGTCGCTTCCAAGCTCACCGCTATCATTTCTATACTTCCTGCGAATGACTCTTGACGGGTAGCGCGTGTGATCGACTGGGATCGCCGCAATGGTAGGCGTTTTGCGGCCCAAGGTGGCCTTGTGTATCGCAATTGCGATTAAATCATTAAGAGGTCAACTCGTTTAGGAAAAAAAAACGATGCAACGGTAAGTCTCGCGACCAGGCAAGCGATTAAAGAACCTTTTTATTTTATTATTGCTCAATCAAACGGATGAACCTTGAATTCCTTACCACCGACGTATCCCCACACTCGACCGAAAAATCTGAGTGAATGATGATTCACAATTATTCCTCCGCCATCGTCGACTCCGTAGATGGGCCATGAAATCTTTTTTGATTGTTTGCGAAGCTCTTTGGCGTATTCTTCAACTGCTTCGTAATGTGGAAAGAACTCAAATGAGACAAAACCCAATGCCGTTAAGTCTTCGATTTTTACATCATTGTGGTCTCGATCAAATTTTGGATAGCTTGCGGTTGCAATGGAAGGCGTCATGATAATTGCGCCTGCAGATAGCCCTGCCAAAACGCCTCCTCTGGCAACAAATTGGCGCAATCGTGTATCTAACCCCTGACGCTTTATCCAGTATAGAAAGTAAAAAGTGTTGCCTCCGCCCAGATAAATAAGATCCGTATTCAATGCTTTTTCAAGTTGGCTACTTGAGAAAGGTTGATCGGCGTTAAAGATGCTGATATTGCGAATTCCATATTCTGCATATGCTTCACTTAAATATTCATATTCAAACTCAGGAACATAATGAGCTGAAGGAATGAATGTTACCCTAGGGGATGATTTTCCAATTAAGGGCACAATCTCTTGATCAATCAAGCGATTGTCGTCATCATATCCACTGTACAGAACTAGTTTCATAGGCGGCGTTTTTTTATGTTGTATGTTGGATGTTTGAAGTTGCCGTTTAGTTATTAATATTGATCTTAGATGCCCTCTCTTAAAGTCTTTACAGCTTTGAACATGCCGTTGATAAGTTTTTCCGCATCTTTACTAAGCGAAGCCCGCTTATCTGAAATAGTAAATTTTTCTATCTGATCTGGACTTAGAATTTGCTGCTGAATGAAACGATTCATAATTTTGAAAACATCGCGCCTTGACAGTTCTTGGCGTTTTTTGAGCAGTTTTTCACCGACCATGCATATAGCATCGCCAGTAATTCTTTCGTATCTATTGATGATCTTGCTTCTAGCTACTAGATCATTGAGAGTCTCTTTCTTTGATTCGTTACAAAGTTTAGATTTAGCTTGTAAGAGCTTGCTATAGAGTGTTTGGAAATTGTTTATTTTGCGTACCATTGTTGCGGATAATTTCTTGTCTCTTGGACGACAATAGCTAGATGCAATTGTCTTCATAAACTGCGCGGGCGACATTGCGGAATTATTTTGTAACATGTGAATGGGTAATTCTCGAAGGATGTCTCTCATGCTGAATAGCGCGTCTTTAGTGATGCCATCAGCAACCCGGTAGTGCTTTTTTGTATTTCTTGTTTTACGTTCAAAAAAGGTAAATGATTTTTCAAATTTTTGTACAGCTTTTTGTTTCTTTGCCAATAAGGAAAGGGCTTCCTTTTGAGTAAAACCACATCGTTCGAGAAGAAATTGACGTTTTTTAACCTTGAACGTTCGATCGAACTCTCTAAGCTCTGGATGGTTTCTAAAGTCAGATATCGGTTTTTTTGAGCCTGTATTGATGTAGTTTTCAATCTGTGCAAATGTTTGAACTAGGTATCTCGCTTGAGCTTTTTGCTCCGTGAGGTTCGTGCTAAACCTTTCGACGTCGTCATATCGATACTCGTGATGGAAGAGGCCAAACTGTCGAATAGATCCGTAATCAATGATTCCACCGTTACATAGAATGTTATCGCCATCCCATGCTAGCCAGCAGAAAATGTATTCACTCTCAAATTTTGCCGCCATTTCCGCAAACGTTTTAGACGTATGTTTCAATAGGTATTGATACGGGTTCTCCTTCGGTTTTACAGCTGGCCACCTTTGATTGGATACCTCTCGGTTGATGTAGTAGTCGATGGATGCTCTTAATCGCGGAAGATTTCCTTGTTTTAGATGGTTGAAGAAGTGACTTGGTCTGAGGAGATTCTTGCCTGCTCTTACATTGATTGAAAGATTTCCAGGAAATTCTACAACTAGGAGACAACGCTCTGTTTCTAGTCCATTTTTATGCAAAATCTCGCTAAACATAGCTCCCATGATTCCATCGTCTAAATCACTATATCCGCAACCATATGATATCGCCGGATCACCAGTTCTAAAAAACTTATTGTATTTGTGCGTTGCTGGACTCAGGCAAGTTGCGCCCGTTCCGCAGCTAGAGATATCCCAAGTCACGCCTTTGGATTTGAAAAAACCGTTCCAGATACTTCGCCCGTCTCCCGACGTTATTCCGGTGCGCCCAGGATGTTGAAGCTGAAGATAGCGTGTTGCCATATAAAAGTTTGGTTTTACATCCTTTGGATCTATTTTGACCCCATTCATGATGTCATATTCATTTATGATTTGGATGGCAAAGGTGTCGAGAAGCGTTTTTTCTAAGTCTTGATTGAGCTCTTCGGGGTGATTTGCAGGAATCAATCCCATTTCTTTTGCTAGACTAAAGTTGAACCATGCTATTTTTCCATTTTTTCTAGCTCTAACTCGGTATAAAACGTGGCCGCCTGGTACTGACGTTTGCCAAGGGTGCTTTCCATCAATTTTTCGAATGTTGTCGTAATTTTGTTCGCTTCCTGGATTTACAGGGCCTTCTATCGATCTATCAATTTTATTAAAGGCCGATTTTGGCATTCCTCGACTCATTTCGAGCAGTCCCCCTTTGATTGGATTCAGCGGATCAACAAATGGTCTATCGGATCAATTTCTATAACCTTTAGGTATGGACTTGCTGAAGTTTCAGAGATCGTATCTAGAGAGATTTAATTTAGAGCTAGTTCGGCGGGATCGTGAGTTGTTGAATCGAGCTCTGTTTAGAGATTGTTAGAAGGTGAATATTTCCGAGTTGAGTTGGTGATAAAGAATTTCAATTTAGTGAGTCGTACAGCAGGCTTAAGCTAACGACTCTATTGCTCAAGTGTAGAAGTGTATGTAAACTATCGTTCAATGTCGTAAACTGTCTTGATAAAATAAAGATGTGGAGTTTAATAAATATGGGTGTTGTGATCACTGGGCAATATGTTCAAGGCCTATCAATGGAAATGACTCATGAACTGTCAGGTGTTTCGATCGTTACAGATCCACCCCTTGACAACGGAGGTCAAGGAGCAAGTTTTTCACCTACCGATCTTATTGCCACGGGCCTTGGCTCCTGCATGATGAGTATCGTCGCTATTCAGGCAAAAAAGGATAATATTGACTTGAAAGGTATGTCCGTCAGAGTTGAAAAACATATGAGTGCGGATCTTCCGCGACGAATTGTAAAGCTGGATGTTGATCTGACCTTCCCCGCATCGTTGCCTCAAGATTATAGACTGAAGTACATAGCTGCTGCTGAGAATTGTCCTGTGATACATAGTCTTGAGAAGTCGATGGCGATTTCGAAAAACTATCATTATCGCTAAGATTTCTTTTGATTAAGATGTTTCTGAGATGGTTTATCTGTTCTTTTCTTTGAATCATGAAAAGGCTCCACAATGGCAAAAAGTAGTATTACGTTCTCTGAACTAGCGGAAGCGTTTCAGTCCACAATTAACTCAAATTCTACAATTGTGACTGGTATGGCTACTGCTGAGCCCAATGGTTTTTTTAATGATTTCTCTAAGTCTGTTTTGGCAAACAATTGGAAAGACTTGCGTGTTATTGGAGCAAATCCTAGCCGCACTTGGCCTTGCTTTACCGATCCAGCCACTTTGAAGGAAGTAGAGTATGTGGTTATGTTTTTAACCTCTGCGGTTCGAAAGCTCCAAACAAACGGCCGGTTTAGCTATATTCCTCAGCATCTATCGCAGTGGGCAAAAAACATAATCAACTCACCTAAGGGGATTGACGTCTATTGGGGGACTTGTTCTGAACCTGACGCTCGGGGTTTTGTTACCTTGGGGTTGAATAATTGTTATGAGAGCGAAGTTTTAAGGGCTGCAAAAAAAGTCGTTCTGGAAGTTAATAAATATGTTCCAAGAACCTTCGGGGCAACGGAAGTCTCTTTGAGTGAGGTGGATTTCTTTATTCGTAATGATCGTCCCATCGCAGCGATTGAGCCGGTTCAGTTTGGATTAACAGAAGCAAAAATTGCGGCCTTTGTTGAGGGTTTTATTTCGGATGGCTCAACATTGCAGCTTGGTATTGGGGGTATTCCAAATGCAGTTGGAGCTGCATTGATTCATAAAAAAGATTTGGGAATACATACAGAAATGATTAATGACGCAATGATGAAGCTTTATCAAGCGGGGGTCATAACTGGTGCATGCAAAACTCTTTGGCCGCGAAAAATGGTTGGCGCTTTCGCCTATGGCTCTCAAACGCTTTACGATTTTATTCATGACAATTCGCTTGTGGAATTTCATCCGGCATCAGTTGTGAACAATCCTTACCGTATCGGAAGGAATCATAAAATGGTTTCATTAAATACCGCAGTCGAGATAGATTTGACAGGTCAGGTATGCAGTGAATCAATTGGACATGTCGAATTAAGTGGTGTTGGGGGAGCTGCAGAGACTCATATGGGAGCTCAAATGTCAGTAGGCGGACGTGCCATCGTGGCTATTGAATCCAGCGCCAAACAGGGGACAATTTCCAAAATTGTAACGTCTTTGAAGCCTGGCGCAAAGGTATCGATATCTAGAAATGATATCGATACTGTTATCACCGAGTTTGGAGTTGCTGAGCTGAAAGGAAAGACGACAGCTCAACGCGTTAGGTCAATGATTGCCATTGCGCATCCAGATCAAAGGGATTTGTTAACCCATGACGCCAAGCAGATTGGTTATTTGTAATTCAATTTACCGCCAGCGCTAATTGGCGTTTCTTCTAATAGTTTCATAGTAAGCTTTACTTTCTGTCTCAATGCCTTTACGCAATGGCGAATCAGGTGGCAGTGATCGCCATTTTTCATAGAAATCGTGACCTTTGCCGCCGGGGACACCAGCTTTGGACGCAAGGTTGTTATACAAGTCGTCACCCAAGATGCTTTTTGCCACTTGCGGAGATTCCTTTCCAAAAATCATTTGAGGAGTGTTGATTTGTATCTCACCAGTCAAACCTGATTTTGTTACCATTGAAGTATTAACTCCACTATAGCCAAGTGGGTCAATATTACCGTCAATTACTTTAACTTTTGCGCCTCGATTTTCAATGATGGAGATAGCCTTTTGCATCTGATTTTCTTCGATAACAACTGTGTTTCTTGCCAAATCTTTTAGCCTTGTTACATCTCCATTGTATTCGTTCATGACTTTTTCCAAAGCACGCTCGCGGCCTTTGAGTGGTGCTTTCGCAACTCTACCTCCAACTTGACTTACAAGGTCGTCAGCGATTCCGTCGATTTCTTGCTTAGCTGCCGGTGCAAGCTGATAGACTTGATCTAACTGTTTCTCAATGTCACCGCGAGGCAGTACGTTGCCAGGCGCTGCTGACGATGTCTTTTTAACACCAGTAAGCTTTTCAATATCATTGGAATCAAGGCCAGATTTTTTAATTTCGTCAGCATTCTTACCAATTTTATGCGCAATGGAGCTTGCCGATGCATCGTCGACTAAGTAAACTCTTCCCGAGCCAATATTGTCCACGAGTTCTTGCGTGTTGTTTATTTTTTTAGGCAAAGAAAATTTTACATTTGACAGGCCTGCTACAGCAAAAGCGCCTTCGATACTCGCAAGAGCAATGTCTACTCCAGAACCTATCCCTCCTTTATTTGTTGCTATTTCGTGCACACCGTTAATGACCCGAACTGAGCTAGTAGTAATTACAACCATGCTTGAAGCTGTTGCAATTGCCTTTACCTTTGAGGCCATTCCCAGGGAAGCAACGTCACCAAAAACCATGACGGAACCCATGAATTTTTTTTCTTCGTAAAAAATGGCCTTTGCACCAGCATATGCAGGCAATAGACCTAAAACAATTTCAATTCCATCGAGTGCAGCCAGCTTTCGTCCTGTTTCAATTTTATCGTATATCTCTGTTCTTAAAACATGTTCGATGCGAGCTTCAAACGTACCATTGGGAAGCAAGCTATTGGGATAGCTTTTGTAAGGGTACCACCAAGGTCCATTTTCAGAGGACTTGTTGATTTCAATCCCTTTGACGACTTTGAAAACATAAAATCGGGACCCAATTTGAATAGCCCGATATACGTCAGTCTTTATTAGGGTGTCGCGCCCTTTTTCTACTATTTCTGTCGTTTCGTACTTAAACGAGACTTCCTTAGATATCAGTAAACGGTTAGAACCAAAATTTTTCAAAACCGTTTGATAGTAGCCTTCGTGAAATCTTGGTTTTTCGCCAATAAGGACGCTTAAAAGAAGATTGACTTCTGAAGGAACTGCATCTCTTATGGCAAT
>JAPLFV010000306.1:0-17056 GCA_026390495.1 Pseudomonadota bacterium
GAAATGGTTTGAGCTCAAGAGTGATTGTACTGACATGTCTAATTTGGATATTTGTTGGAATTTCTGGTGGTATGACGCAGGTCGGTGATTATCTAGAAAGCAAAATTGCATCGCCGATAAATTTCGGCATTCGAAGCAAATTCGGAATGAATCCAAAGCAGCATTCTAGGCTGAAGATTCTCGCACTTGATGATAAGGCCTTTGCCTATTTGGGTGCTCCGATGCCTGATTTGAAACTATGGGGTGACTTGCTCGACGGTATTGCCGAAAGTAAGCCTAAGTTGATAGTCATCGATGCCATGTTCAGCAATCGACCGTCAGAAACCGAACAGCAGTTAAAATACTATTTTTCTCGATTGGAATCCCTCGGAGTTCCGATTGCACTGGGATCGTTTGTAAACTCTAACTCTTTGCAGTTTAAAGATCCACTGGATATGAGCGAATCCTGGTACAGCATAAAGACATATCTTCCCGATGCTAGTGTCTTTACTGAGGGTCGTGGAGTTGAAAGTCACATTCCTGCATTTAGAATTCGAGAGCCACTTGTTGCATATGGTCCTGCAAAAGAGTTAAAGCCTTGGTTCAATCGAGTGGGTCACTTTCAATTGCTTCAGGACCATAAAATAGAGCCATTTCTTCGAATTTCAGTTGATAAGGTGTTACCTCACATCACTATGTTTGCAGCCGATAAAGTTCATTTCGAGAACGGTAATTTGCGAATTGACAATAAGCGGGTAGCTCTCGATCGAGGCGGAGCCATTGAAGTGAACTTTGTCCCCACGGACTCTTGGAAAATTAAATCTCTAGTTGAAACTATACGTGATGTTCGTGATGGATATGCTCCTGCAGGAATTAATCAAAATGATATTGTTCTCATTTTGCCACTGTACTTTACTGGTAATACTGATTTCAGACCATCCCCATTTGGTCTAATGCCTGGCGGCCTCTATTTAGCTGCGATGCTAAATAGCGTTTTGAGTGGTGACTGGCTTCAACCGATATTGGCTTCCGAGATATTCACAGTCATACTAATCGCCCTTGCTGGCCTTCTTATCATATTTCTTTCGACAGCTCAGTACTGGACATTTATAGGATTTACCTTGTTAGCGACTTTTGTTCTCTCTCAGATTTTGTTTTCTGTGGCTGGATTGGTGTTTCCGTGGTTTCACCCGTTGCTATTTTTTACATGTTGCTCTGTACATTTGTTTGCCTTAAAGATGCGTGCAAATGAACGCAAAGTTATGACACTGCGTGCCGCTCTAGATGGGGCCGTTGATCCTACTCAACTTGAGGGGATTTTGAAGAAACCAGAAAATGTGAATCTTGAACCTCGAGAAAGGGTTGTCACTTTGATGTTTATCGATGTGGTCGGATTTTCATTGGTCGCTGAGAATCTATTACCACGTATTGCTTTTGATTGTTTAAAGAAAGTTTTAGGAGATATGTCTGAGATTGTTCACAAGTATGGAGGCGTCGTTGATAAGTCACTGGGAGACGGCTTGCTTTGCTATTTTGGATATCGGTTTGATTCAGATCTAGCAGTTTCAGATCACGCGGAGCATGCGGTGCGATGTGCCATTGAGATTCAGGAATATAATATCAAGCAAACTGAGGAGTATCAGCGAACTGGACAGCCATTGTTTCCTTTGCGAATAGGTATTAATACGTCATCGTGCTTTTTAGGAGATCTTGGGAGTGATTCTCGCATTGAGTTTACTGTCGTAGGAAATGGAGTCAACTTTGCAAAGAGACTCGAAGGCGCCTGCACAATGAATTCTATTTTAGTTGGCGCTACCACGTGGGAATTGGTCAAGGGAATTGATATCAATCAAGAAGGTGTCTCGAAGAAGTTAATTAGAATTAAACATCATCGTGAGTTGGTTGATGCATTTGAATACGATCCATTGTTTGATAGGCCTCTGTTGCGACAGGAGATTCGAGACAATTTTAGAAAATCTGCCAACTTGCAGCGATTGAGTGAGAGAATTCAGATTCGAGATCAGGGCGCCATCAAGGTAAGTACCGATAATGGTGATGCAACTGTCGTTAATTTTTCTGGAACTGGAATTAGCTTAATGATGCGAATGCCAGTGCCTAAAGGCACCTGTGTTAAAATATCTTTAGACAGTCAAGATGGTCAACTTGCTAAGAGATTGTTAGCAGCAGAAATTTCTGATTTAGATGCAGAAGTGCGATGGAACTATCAGGCTCCCGCAGGATTTATTCACGGACTTGCATTTTTGTCAGTGGAAGAAGAGAAGGCAGAAGAATTTATTTCAATCATGTGTGATTTTGCATTTGTTGGTGGAACAAACCCCATTCTAAATTCGGAAGAAGATCAAGATGATCATAAAGCGTCTTAAATACCTGTTTCAATTTGCTTCCAATCGATTTTTGATATTCTTACCCTGCTTGCTCGTAGCCTGTGTTTCGAAGACACCATTGCCGGCAAGAGAGCCCTTGGAGTTGCCTTCAAAGGTTACTGATTTGTCGGTAGGTCGTGCAAAAGTGAGCGATGACAATGGCATGATTCAGCTTTCCAAAGTCATTAAGGAAATCGGACTTAAACGTCCAATGGATTACGAAGGTGGAGTTTATGGAAAGGTTGGCTCGGCGACGATGTTCATTGCAGAAAAATCTGTAATTCCAGATTTTGATAGGCTCTATTTGGTGATGGTCAAAGTGCTAAGCGAGAAATATGGATGCTTCATTACAAAAAAGAAGTCCACCAGTAAAATGGTGAGTGTTCGCTGTCGCGATGATCGTATAGTCGTGTTTCATCGCTTTCATGGTACCGATTGGGTCCAGTTTTACGGCCGACAATATGATCTGGCTGGAAACGAAGTGGTCGTTGCTAACTATTGACTTTCGATGTCTACATTTTTGCAAGTGTTACTAAGGATTTTACTTCTTAGGAATGATTGACTTCATCATGATATAGCCCCTTGGTGGATCCCTTTGCGACAGCGCCGGCCTTTTGAGTTTAAATGCGAGACCCACCAAGGGGCGACTTCACGTTGAAGCCAATCATATATAGAGATTATTTGCTTTCTCGAACTCTACGATTAATCTCATTAACTGCGGTAATATAGTCCTCTTGAAGTGTCCTGTGGCTAAGGCCTACCAATTCGCTGTTCCACAAACGCCATCGGCCATCAATCATGACATGCCTTACATCGCGGGCACCCATACTGAAAATCAGATTGGAGTGAATGTTTTCACTTGGCTCACTTGACAGTGATCTCTTAAGACAGACTATATCGGCAAATTTCCCAACCTCCAATGTACCCATCTTGTCTTCCATCCCCAAAGTTTTTGCAGGTATAGTCGTGGCAAACGATAGCAGTTTTTCTGGTTTTATTTTTGCTTGGTCAATGTTTCGATCTTTTGCAAACAGAAAGCCTGTTCGTAATTCTTGTAGAATATCAGAGCTATCATTGCTTGCTGCACAGTCCGTACCGATGGCAACAGGAATATCTCGTTCAAAAATATCTTTTATGGGGGCAAGATTTTCGTAAATGACTGTGGAACCTGGGCACCAGCCAAAAGTAGCTTTTGATTCTTTGATGCGATTTAAATCGGACGCGTTGACGTCAGTTAGATGAACGACCAAGCTCTGGTCTGTCAATGCCCCGCAGCGGTAGGCTTTTTCAACCGGAGTCATTTGATCTCGCTGGGCCACACGAGCTGTTTCGCCTCTGGTTTGCGCTAAGTGCATATGAATGGGTAGCCCATTTTTTGCGGCAAATGAAGAAACTTCAGTTAAAAGCTCCATTGAAATTGTATCAGTGGCGTGAGGTGCAATGACATGACGGATAAGGTTTGAAAAATGTTGATTGTCAATGAGATCTCTGGCGCGTTCAAAACTTGCGCGCCCAGGAAAGGCTCCTCCTAAATCCGCAATTGTTTCACCAATCCATCCTCTGACGCCAAATTTTTCAAAAGCATTAGCGACGCCCTTTGAGAAATAGTAGTGGTCAACAAACGAGGTGACTCCAGATTTTAGGCCGTCGAATATGTACGAATAAGAGAGGGGTTCTAGCAATTCTGGCGTTAAACTTTTCTCGGCGGGAAACAAGAATGATTCAATCATGCTTTCAATGCCGTGTCCAAGTCCTCGAAAGAAGCCCATGGCGACATGGGTGTGACTATTGAATAGGCCTGGCATAATTATAAAGCCGGAACCATCAATCACTGGAACACTTAATTTATATTTATCTAAAAGTTGATTGCTTGGGCCAATGTCTTTAATGAGATTATCTTCGATTAAGATGCATCCATCATGAATCACAGGAAGTTTGAAGCCTGGTACAATCAACGTGTTGGCTATCAACATTTTCTTATGATTGGGGGCCTGAGTGTCGTGAAATCTGGCAGGTAAGTCAGTCAAAAGATTGGCTCCTTAAAAGGCAATGCTCAATGTCAGATAAAAATCTTAAAAAAAAGCCGCCTCCCCAGATTTTGAGAAGACGGCATTCATGTATTTCGTGGAATGAACAATCAAAATTATTTGATTTTGCCTTCTTTGAATACGACATGTTTTCTTAGTTTTGGATCGTATTTTTTCAATTCAAGTTTGTCTTTGCCTTTTTTCTTGTCAGTCGTGTAAAAATATCCTGTGCCGCCTGTTGAAACCAGACGAATCAATTCTCTGCTGCCAGCTTTTGCCATAAATATTACTCCGATAAAATACGTTTTATGAAGGAACTTGGGCTAGCTTTCTACCTAATATGATTGACAAAAACCTTACAGGTCCATTTTTTTCTAGGTCTTACGCAATGTTCTTGAGCTTCTGTCGACGTTCAACCCGGCGGTTGGTTAGAGCCTGGCTAAAGGGAAGCGGGCTCTTTTCAAGGCGATCTAGGATCTCCTCGAGTTTTGTATGACTTTGGGAGTCAATCCTAGGGACGACTTTACCACTAAGCTCCGACAGATACTGCACGCCATCCAAAAGCAAGGAGATGGTCTCTGGAGTCGGGTTTATCTTGGCTAACTCAGATATGAGTTTGTCCAAGGCAAGGTCAAGGCCAAGGGTGAAATCTTTAATTTGCAGTTCTCCCTTTGCTAGGTTGATGATGGCGTCAATTGCTTTTGGCTGGATAGAAGGGATTGCCAATATCTGTTTTACGATGTCATCTGCAGTCAGAAGGTCGGCGATCAACTTTCGCTCAGTCCTTGCATAGCGGGACATGTCTAGATTTCCAAGCAACGTCCAAGATTCCTCAAACCGAGGATCTGCTTTGTTCTTTGCAGATTTGATCAAGTTTAGAATATCTCGAAGGGCAATTTTATGCATTTGAGCTAAGTGAAGTATCTGAGCTGGGTAGCCAATTTTTTCTACGTTCGATTGGACGCTTTCGCGTAGTTTCAAAAATTGACGGGGAATCGCTTCTCCCTTTTCAAGATATTCAGATGTGACTCTCTGAGCATACTGGTGTGCCTGTACAACTAGTTTAAGAGCCTGATCCTTTTCTTTAAATCCCCGCCAAGGGTAGCTTGCAACGCTTTCGACAACATTAAGCATGGCATCAGGTGTAAATGCTTGTGTCATCTGAACTTTGAAAATATTGATGAGCTTTCCTGCATCGGCGCTGATTTCAAAATCCATCAGAACTTGGCGTAGTTTATCTAACTCAAAATAGCGTTGTAAACGAGGGATGAGGTGTTCAAATTTCATCGTGAATACCAAATGATCTCCACCTTCAACGCCAGAAATCGTCACCGTCTCAATAATAGGAGCCAGCATTGGCGCCTCCTGAAGAAGTCTAGAGTGAGCATCTCGGCCCATCCAAAGAAAGCTTCCCAGGGCATTTGATTTTTTGAGGTGTGCAATCATGGCGTTTCGAAGTTCGTTGGACAAGGGATCCATGTGAACGCCGTAACGGGTGGTTTGCGGAGTATTAATCAAGCTTTGATCGACCCATTTATAGTCAAAGTGGAAAAACCACTGCGCTCGTTTTAGTAAGTCAGTTAAGTTATTCGATCGAAGGACATTTGCAAGACCAGGGTTAATGATCGGCAGTAGTGTTGATAGTCCGTTTATTCTACGCTCTATTAATGGTCCAGCGTCTAAATACATGGCCGCAAACATCTTTACAATTTCTGTACAGGGGCGAGTACTAAGTTCTGGGTCCAGAGCGCCAACAACTCTTTGCCCGACAGACTGCTGATTGAGTGTTTTACCACCCAAGACGTCATTAATGCATCGACCAATCTCTTCGTTTCTGATTTGTAACAAGGATGCAGGAAGTGATCGACTAAGTGAGTCTTCTGGGTCGTGATCGACTGTAAATATAGATGTTCTTAAACCAACGCTTGCGGCCCAGGTGTTTTCGTCGCGAAGATTCTTTCTTAAGAATCGTTCCGCCGATTTTCCAGCAAGTTTTGAGGAGACAGATAGTTCCGCATGGTCTTCTGATAGAATCCTGATTCGCTTCCAACTAAGATATAGAGACGTTCCAAAGAGAGTCGAAATGCCTGCAAGTGTCCATTGTGGAACCCATCGAATTGAATCTTCCGCTAGGGTTGGACCAGCAGCAAGAAGTAGATAGCTAACACCAGTTAATGCAATTGGAACCAGCCCTGCAAATGCCGCATATTTTATAGTCCAATGTATCTCAGATACTTGTTTATGCTTGGACAGTTCGATTTTAATGGATTGAAGAAGAAAGCGCTGATTAAGACCGTTGTTTGGATTCCATCCAAGCCATACCAATGCTCCTATCATAGCAGTGATAATGGATAGGCCTTGCCATATGGATGAATATTCAATGAGCGCAGGTACTGGAAACCAATTTCTTAGAGGAAATGCTGCTATGATGTACAATGAGTGCAAAACAGCCGCAAGGTGAGGAAGGTAAGCAAATTTTTGTTTGGCAGAATCTAAAGACTCGGCAAACAAGGCAAAGAATAGGAAAACGGTCCAGATCTGAAAGACATTGATCACGATGAGTGTCTCTATTGCAGACATACGTCCTAAAAGACCTAATGTAACCACACCGGCTTGTATGACACCAATAGAGGAGATCATGACGCGATCATCTTTTAAGATATGATCCTTACTTCGCGATAAGGCATGAGCGAAACCCGATATAAAGAGAGATACAAGATTTGCGGAGATTCCTAACGCTAGAAAAAATAATTTAGCATCATCGGCAAAGATTTTCTTTTGGTTGGGAAAAAGATTCAACGTGAAGCTTGAGGTAAAAACCAATGTAACAAGGGATGCTGTAATCAGAAAAGAGATCGATGGCAACCAACTGAGACGAGATTTCATGGCTCGTTTCCTCCCGGACGTGTTTCTGATTTATTCATCGCTGGTGATTCAACGGAAACTGGAAACTCTAAAGTAAATATTGCTCCTCTTCCGAAGGTACTTTCACAAGAAATGACTCCACTTAAATCTTGGACGAGTCCGTGAACGATCGACAAACCTAGGCCAGTTCCTTTACCAGGTTCCTTCGTTGTAAAAAATGGGTCGAAAATTTTCTTGAGATTTTGTTTGGTGATTCCTGAGCCTTCATCTTGAATCGTAAAAATGAGATATTGATTTTTCCCGCGCGTCATATTTTTTGTTGATAAAGTGATGGTTCCACCTTTGGGCATAGCTTGAATTGCATTGTTACAAAGATTCAGGATGATTTGCATGAGACTGTTGTGATCGTTTAATCCGATATGATTTTTGGCAGACATTTTAAGTTCAAATTGAATTTTCCTAGATCCCTTGAGTCCTACTTGGGCAAATTTGCTTGCTGCTTGGATTGAAGCATGAAGGTCAGTTGGGGCAAGTTTTAATTTTAGGGGGCGCTGCCTTGCAAACGATAACATTCCCTCCACGATTGTTTTGCATCGTTGCGCCGCGTTTTCGATTTCTTGAACGTCTTGAAAGTGTGGTGAATCTTTGTCAATTTCTCTCATGAGCATTTGAGAAAAGACGATGATCCCACCCAAGGGATTGTTGATTTCATGAGCGAAACCCCCAGCAAGCTGGCCAATACTGGCAAGCTTTTCCTGCTGAGTTAGCTGATTTTGTAACTGCATCTTCTCGGTGCGATCCCTGTAGATCTGGAGCACGGCAGATTTTTTGATCTGTTTGCTTCCGCTTTCTGGCGAGCTTCCATGATGCGTCATGCCTTTGGAAACAACTTCGTACCAGCGATCATTTTTTTCATTGTGAATTTCGTATGCCGGTAGCTTTTCATTTAATTTTGCTGAATGCATATTGCAATTTGTACAAGGTGTCGAACGACCGGCAAATACCTCAAAACATTTTTGACCGATAATTGATTTGATTTCCTTCTCCGCGGTATCAGCAACGGCCGCATTCGCTTTGCTGATTCGATAGTCATGGTCAACAATCATAAATGGGTCGGGCAGGGCATCGATTGTTTCAACCCACTGCTGCTTAAGACTTTCTACAAAATGAATGAGATCGCTAGGATCTTCTCTGTGATTGTCCAATTGATTCAATTTTTTTGCTGATGATCCCATAACGAAAAACCCCTTATGATCTCTTTGATCTTAAGGGGTTTATCGGTTCCAATCTCAAACTATTGAGTACGTGAATTTCTAAAATACCTGGACTCTAATGTGCCATGACAACTTCACCGGAGTTTACTTCAGATTCTGTAATTTTTCGTAATTTTTCAAATAGTTCATCTTGGCGCTCTTTGTGCTCTTTTTTGAAATCATCCCAAGCAAGAGCATGCATCAAAACCGCATCCATATGGTCTACGCAAACGACTTTTACATCTTTTAAAATATTTTTTGGAATTTCCAAAAGATCCTTTTCATTTTCCCTTGGAATGATCACCTTAGTGATTCCTCCTCGGTGGGCAGCTAAAATTTTCTCTTTGAGTCCCCCGATTGGAAGTGCTCGACCGCGCAAGGTAATTTCACCTGTCATGGCGACGTCTTTGCTAACTGGTCTTTTTGTGAAGGCCGAAGTTAGTGCGGTAGCCATACACAAGCCAGCAGAAGGTCCGTCTTTTGGAATAGCTCCTTCCGGAACGTGGATATGAATATCCACTTTGTCATAAAAATCGGGTTCAAGATCCAAAAAGGATGCTCGAGATCTGACATAAGACATGGCGGCCTGGGCGGATTCTTGCATCACTTCCCCAAGCTTCCCAGTAATCGTCAATTTTCCTTTGCCGGCAACAGTCGTTACTTCGACAACAAGTAAATCTCCTCCGACTTCCGTCCACGCAAGGCCTGTACAAATACCAACTTCGTTGGCACTGTTTTGCATTCCAATTCGATGTTTTCTTGGGCCAAGGTACTTGTTAATTGCCTTGTCAGTAACGACTTCAGTCACTTCTAGTTGAACCTTAGGTGCCAATCCGTTTTGAGATTCATTGGTCGCAGAATCCGTGGATGAAGATGTTTCTTCCGCCTGCTTCACCAAATGTTTGCGTGCGACTTTTCGGCAGACTGAGCCAATCTCTCTTTCGAGGTTTCTAACCCCTGCCTCCCTGGTGTAGTAAGAAATAATTTCGCGAATGGCCTTAGGCTGGAAGGTTACATTTTTGCCGCCCAATCCATTTTCTTTTAATTCCTTCGGTACTAGGTATTGTTGAGCGATGGCCAATTTTTCTTCTTCGGTATAGCCGCTCAACTGAATGATTTCCATCCGATCAAGGAGTGGTCTTGGAATCGTGTGCAGATTGTTAGCGGTTGCTATAAATAAGCACCTGGATAAATCGTAGTCCAAATCTAAGTAGTGATCAGAGAAGGTATGATTCTGTTCAGGATCTAAAACCTCAAGCATGGCACTGGAGGGATCTCCTCGCATATCTTGTGTCATCTTATCGATTTCATCTAATAGGATAACGGGGTTTGATTTGCCCGCTTTTTTAAGAGCCATTATAATCTTACCAGGCATGGACCCGATATAGGTTCGCCTATGGCCTCGAATCTCAGCTTCGTCTCGAACCCCACCAAGGGAAATTCTAACGAATGATCGACCTGTAGCCTCTGCGACGCTTCTAGCAAGAGAGGTTTTACCGACACCTGGAGGTCCCGCCAAACACAAAATAGGACCTTTCATCGTTTCGTTTAAGGCTCTAACAGAAAGATACTCTAAAATTCTGTCTTTTACTTTTTCTAAGCCATAGTGATCTTTATCTAACACTTCTGCTGCGTGCTTGATATTGTTTTTCTCTTGAGTAAACTCACCCCAAGGTAGAGAAAGGACGGTTTCAATATAGTTTCGAACAACGGTCGCTTCTGCGGACATGGGCGACATCATCTTAAGTTTGCGAAGCTCTTTTGTTAATTTTTCTTTGGCGTCGGTCGTTAAGGCCTTCTTCTTAATTTGTTGCTCTAGTTCTTGTAGTTCAGCGCGACCATCATCTTTATCGCCAAGCTCTTTTTGAATGGCAGCCATTTGTTCGTTGAGGTAGTACTCTTTTTGAGTCTTCTCCATTTGTCGTTTGACGCGAGCGCGAATCTTTTTTTCCACGCGCATAATTTCAATTTCAGATTGAATATATCCGTAAATTTCTTCGAGGCGCATGCGAGGGTCTGTTTGCTCTAACAGTTTTTGCTTGTCTGTTAATTTTAAATTTGTGAGCTGCCCAACCATGGTGTCGGCCAATTTTGATTCATTTTCAATGCCCGATATTGAAAGCACAATTTCTTGCGCAATGCGTTTATTGAGTCGCACGTAATTATCAAATGCCATTTTTACTGTTCGTACGATGGCTTCATTTTCGACGGTAGGAGTGACTTTTTCGTCAAGATCTTCTGCCTCAACCATAAAAAATTCGTCAGTTTGAGTGAATTCCACAACTCGTGCTCGACGTAATCCTTCGACTAAAACTTTCACGGTTCCGTCTGGAAGTCTAAGCAATTGTATGATCGACGAGATCGTTCCTACTTTATAGACGTCGTCAGCAGTAGGATCATTTGTTTTAGCTTTTACTTGAGCGGCGAGAAAAATTTCTTTATTGCTCGCCATGGCTTGTTCCAAAGCTAGAATCGATTTGTCGCGACCAACAAAAAGTGGTTGGACTGTGGAGGGAAATACAAGAATGTCTCGAAGAGGAAGCATCGGAATCTTGGATCGATGCTTACCTGAGCCCTTTACAGTATTGTCTGACATCATGAACCTCCCTGTGGTCGATAGTCCTTGCAGCTTATGACTCCGACAAGCTGGTTTGCTAAAGTCGGAATGTCTATCTGCTTGTTTCAAAACGTCATCTAAAAATTTTTTGTTTGCTCTATCTAAGATTGTAACCCGAAAGGTGGGGGGAGTCACAAGAAGAGAGTATTGCCTAGGTCAAAAAGATGTTGGTTCGATTAATTTATAGGCAATATGACGCATTTTGCAGGTATTGACTTATTGAGGATATTTTGAGTTTGTTCAGTCTCAATGTCAGAACGGGTTGGTCTTGTTCGAGTGTGGACCGTTTCCATTCAACCGGGGATCTCCCTTCATAAAACGGTTGGGTAGGGGGCGAAATTCACATCCTGATGCCGGAGCATTCTTCCCTAAAAGATTCCTAAATCTCATTGGTTACAGATTACGCTTTAGAATTCCAAAGGATATGCCGACTCTGATTATATCGGGTACAACGGGGAGGCCAGATGAAACTCTTAAAATTTGCTCAAATTAACTTGGTAAATCTCGCCGTCTTCGTTGCAGTGTTAGGCTGTGCCGAGCAGGATTTCAAATCCGGAAGTGCCGGCGGTAAGAAAAATAATCCAGATAAAGGGTCAGATGCAACCCCTTCGCAAAAACCACAATCAGATAGCCCTTCAGATATGATTCAAACCGATCAAGGCACGATCGATTGTAAAAAATCTAGTAAGGGCAAAATTATTGTTTCCAATGATGAATGGGCCTTTTCCGAAGCCGGAATGGCCGCAGCTCCGGATGCGAAACAATATGCAAAGAACGTTGCTGTTTGGCTCGGAGGATGTGAAGGACGCGGGTATGGCAAGTTTCATGCCTACTCCAATAATTTTAGTTTAACGGCTCCGTCGTTAGCGAAAGAATTTTCCGATGTTGGGCATACATGGTCTTCGGGCTTTTCAATTGATTTAACCCCCGAAGGTCTATCACAATATGATTGGATTTTCTTGGCAGGTCCAGTTCCGGATATTGCGAAATTGGTTCCATTGTTGGTCGACTTTGTACAAAAAGGTGGAGGTCTATATATCTCTGCCGGTACATTAGGAAATGCGGCTGTTGAGGCTGGTTGGTGGAATCCTGTTATTCAAAGATTTGGTATGCAATATGCTTCAGGTTACAACGGCATAAAAGGCAATATCAATATCAACGAATCTCTTCATCCAATCTTTAAAGGTGTAAAGCAGCTCTATCAAAACAACGGCAACTCGATCTCTCTGGTCGCGCCATTGTCTCCTAAAACAAAAATCTATGTATCATCTGGTTCTCAAGGATTGTATGCGATTTATGATGGTGGTAAGTCTGATTGACTTGAGGGTATGAAGTCTTGATTTGCTACCGCAGTCTCGTCTACAATGGGAAACATTTCGGTGAAAGCAACATGGTTGGCTAAAATCATTAAGGGCGCAGCGATGATGCCCGCCCAACCAAAAGTAACATTTGTGATAATCAACAGCACTAGCTGAATGACCATTGCTCGGAAAACTGCACCAAAGTTATTTACACACGCCTTAAATGATAAATTTGCTGCCTCCATAGGTGTTGAATTCGTCAAAATGATCAACGGAGACCCAAAGGCGTACATTGCTCCCGTCGCCAAAGCGCAACAGATAAAGACAACAACCGCTGGAATCATTTCAATGGTAGAAAATTGATTCATCAAGGTCATAAATTTTGCTGCATCGAAATTTACGTCAGTGAGGTCCGTGTTTGAAATAATACCTGCTGCAACTGCTTTATAGAGCAGGTATGACAAATACGCGCCTGATCCCATTAGCCCAATAGCCACCGGTATGACTGCAATCACAGTGAACAAAAATATTTTTCCAATTTTATCTGGAAATGGCGCAAAAATTTTCTTCCAATCAAACACGTTTGTAATTGATAAATGGGAAGCAAGGTTCCAATAACCAAATGAATAGATGACGGCTAATATGAGTCCAACTGCCCATCCCATTGGCACCTTAGCCAGTAATAGGCCGAGAACCCAATAGGTTAGATGCAAAATCCCAAACGCCAAAGGAGTTAGTTTAAACAAATCAAATCCCTTTACGTACCATTGATAGCCTCTCTCAGACGGCATATTTCTAGAAAACTGCATCATCACTATCCTCCGCTCTTCGAGTTTTAATCAGGTGAAAACCAAAGCACACTGTTTCGAGAAACTAAAAACCTGCGCGTAGCATATTAGAGTTTACAGCACCAGCGAAACTGATCCTAATTTCCTAATCTTCGGCCGCAAATATCGAGCATCTGCCTGTTGGCCACAAAGTGTATACAGCAATCTGCAACGGGATCTTGAATCGTTGAAGCATCTGAATTGTCGTGATATCGACTCTATCGCAATTTTACATTTCTGTTTTTTCTAAAAAATCTTTAGGAGGTTCGACTATGCTTTTGTCTTTTAGAAACGTTGTTTTCAGTTGTCTCATGCTTTTAACTGCGGTATTGGCGCATAGCGCAGTGCTGATGGCAGACGAGGATCAATTTCTCGATGAACAAGCCTATGTTTTGCTTGATTCAAAGAGAATTCAAGCCAGTGGCATCGGCGCATACTCTGACATTGCCACTGCCAATAGAGAGCGAGCCTTTTCAATTGAACTGTCCGCATTTGAGGTGCGTTGTATGGAAAATGCTGCCAATGCGGGTTGGTCTCACACCGTTAGAGCACAGAGGCAACCTTTTACAAATCTCGATAGAGCGAATCGCCGGTGGGTTTCAAAAGATGATGGAAGCCTATTTTGCTACGGAGTTACTCATTAACACATTTTAAGTAGAAAAACAGAAACTCATGCTGCGCCTTGGCCTCCTAAAACAAAAATGAATGTGTCATTTGAGGTATAAGGGCCATGTGCGATTTATGATGGGTCCATGTCCGTTTAAAGTTCCAAAGAAGTGCGGTCATGAGGTAAGGCGATTTAAACTCGGGTCTAGACTCTGGTAGCCCTTTGAAAATTCAATCATATTTATAATTTTTCTTCAGTTTCCCAAAAGCCATCCGATATTCCCATAGGTCTACTGGTTCAAGGCCTTTTGGGGATTTATACAATGGTGCAAGGATTCTGGAAAAGAGTAGAAGATATCATCACGCCTTCGGACGTTGTTGCGTTTGTCGCATTGGCCTATATAGCCCTTTTGATACCCGTAAAGTTTGCATTTGGGAGCTCTATAAATGCTTTGGACATTGTCATTGATACTACAATCTCGATTTTTCTATTGAGCGATTGGGCCATGTTTAAGCACAAGCACGCTGAAGGTCCCTCCAGTGCCTTCAGTGCACCCAAAGTCACAACACTGATGTCGATTTCGCCAATTTTGTTGCTCGCGCCTATGGTTAGCTTTCTGAATGGACCATTCTTAACGATTCTTCCAGCAATGAAGCTTTTCTACTTTGTGACACTGATAAACAGAATAAAACTTCGGATGCATAACAAAATTGTACCTCGTAGGTTTAAGTTTATAGCCGCTGCATACATCACGGTTATTAGTCTAAACACACTGGCGTGTGGTTGGCTGGTGGTGTACCCTCCGGTTGACGATTCCGTTACTGCCTATATCAAGGGTATGTACTGGTTGATTACAACGATCGCGACAGTCGGCTATGGTGATATTACTCCCTCGTCTAACCTAGGCCGTGTTTATGCCATGTTTATTATGGTCACCGGGGCGGCGATTTGGGGTGTGTTGATCGCGAGTGCTTCTAGGCTCATGCTTGCGAGTGACCGTCGTAAAGAAATGAAAAAGGAAAAAATGGAATCGTTGCAGTCGTTTTTTAGCCACTACACAATTCCAAAACCAGTTCAAATGCAGGTTGTTGGTTTTTACAATCACTTGTTAAATCAAAAAATGAATGATGATGAGCGCGCAGTTCTTAGTGAGCTTCCTGCCGCTTTGCAGGCGGAGTTACAGACTTACATGAATTTAAAATTGGTCTCTAAGGTAAATTTGTTTAAGAATGTTTCCTCTCAGTGCTTAGCACAGGCCTCGCGAAAGCTTGAACAGTCTTTTTATTCGCCAGGAGACCAGATCATCGTCAAAGGTGATTATGGAACTGAAATGTTTTTGATTGGACACGGTACGGTTCAGATACATGATGGCGAGACCTTTATTGCCAATTTATCCGAAGGGCATGCATTTGGGGAGTTTGCGCTGCTCGGTGATGGATTAAGAAGTACAGATGTGACTGCTGTGACCTATTGTGATGTGTTTAAACTCTCGAAAGAAAAATTTGACTCCTTGATCAAGGAACATGCTGATTTGCGATTGAATATCGAACGATTGATGTCCACTCGGCGGCAAAATATAAACTCTAATATACATAAAAAGGCAGGCTAAATTCCTGTGCCATAATTATTCCGAAAGGCAAAAGGCTAAGTTTTTCAATGCAAAACAAGATCTAATGCCGGAGGCACCAAAAGTGAGCGTGCGCAAAAAATACGGTCAGCGATGTGATCGCTGCTTTATGAAAACTGAAATTTGTATTTGTCATCTAATACCAAAGATTCAGGTGCAGACAAAATTGGTGGTCATTGTTGGGAAAAGGGAAGAGTTAGTACCGACAAACACCGGCCGCCTTGCAACGCTTGCATTGACAAATAGTGTAACTCTGATCCATGGGGATTTGGCTCGACCGCTAAATTTGAGAGATCATTTGAGCGAAGATACTTTTCCTTTATTATTATACCCAAGTCCAGATGCGGAAATTCTGACACACACGTATCTTTCCAATATTAGCCAACCTGTGTCTTTGATTGTTCCCGACAGCAACTGGAGACAAGCTAACAAGATGCGTCGACGCAATGAAATCATGCGAGACATACCCATTGTGAAACTCGCGTCTGGAGAGCCGACTCGCTACATGGTCCGAAAGGAAAATCAGGCGGAAGGACTTGCTACGATAGAAGCGATAGCGAGGGCTATGGGCATTATTGAAGGAATTGAGGTCCAGACGAAATTAGAGAATCTTATGGATGAAATGGTGAAAAGAGTTATGAAAAGTCGTGGAGTCAAAACTCAGGATTGAGTTGAACGAATCTCCATTACTTAAAAGATGGATCATATTAAAGTCATTCCTTTCTTTCTTGGAACAGATTGATATACTGTTCTGAAAATATGTGCGTTTGCAAAAAATATTTTGGAGAAAGCAAAATGACTGTTGTATTGCATCAACCCCCAAGGCCTCAGGGTTGGGATGTTCCTAATATGAGTCCTTTTTGTATTAAGCTTGAGACCTATCTTCGAATGACGAAGATCCCGTATGTTTTGGGAAAGGGAAATCCAATGAAGGCGCCAAAGGGCAAGATTCCTTACATTGAATACAAAGGCGAGTTGATAGGGGACTCAGGTTTGATCATTGAAGTCTTGAATCGAGATTATAAAATTGATCTAGACAGTGACTTGAGTGATACGGAGAGGTCGATTGCTCATGCGTTTCGCAGTTTAATTGAAGAAGCGACTTACTTTAGAGGCGCATACCTGCGTTGGTCGGAAGCTGAGTCATGGTCGTTTGTTAAGGGGTTGTTACTTAAAATTTTGCCACCGGTCATCGGTGCACTCATTTTAAAGAAAATTCGCAAAAACTTTATGGCCGGCATCAAGGCTCAAGGCACCGGGCGTCATTCTTTGGATGATGTTAAAAAAATGATGAAGCATGACCTAA
Source organism: Pseudomonadota bacterium (assembly GCA_026390495.1). Lineage (GTDB taxonomy): Bacteria > Bdellovibrionota_B > Oligoflexia > Oligoflexales > RGVZ01 > CAMDKS01. Next base: position 16,794 of record JAPLFV010000306.1, read on the forward strand.
AGGCGATTTCTGTTTTTTTGGCAGACAAGAAATTTTTCATGGGAGAAAAGGTCACTTTGGTTGATGCAACCGTCTATTCATTTTTGATCAGTTTTAGTCGCATACCCTGGCAAAGTGATATCAAAAAATTTATCAATTCTGAGTTGCCGAATATTGGGCCTTATTGCGATCGAATGAAAGCACTTTATTGGGCGGATGTTTAGAAATTGAATAGTAGAGAGTATGGATTTGTGTATTTTTTTTGGTTGGTTTCTTTCAGTCAG
>JAPLFV010000306.1:17119-24333 GCA_026390495.1 Pseudomonadota bacterium
AAGATAAAGTCTCTAAGTTTTGCTTTTGTCGTTCTTCTTGGTAAGATATTCATTCCTGGTGATTTCTAAGGGAGGGGTTGATGTTTAAATTGTTTGTGCCAGTTTGTCTTGCTTTGAGTTTTTCAGCATGTAATACATTGCGAAAATCTGATTCCGAAAGCAGTAAATCGCCGCTGGGAACTTGCGAAGATATAGGAATGACTGACTTAGGTGAAGTTTTGGATTTGGGAGAGGATTTTAAGGAAAATTGTTTGCGCGTCATGCAATGCAATGTGTCTTTGAATTCTTTTGAATTTGATTTTGCTTCGAAAGGTACGTCCTTGTGGCCTCATTTTCAATTCGCATGGTTTGCATCCTCTAGTTATTTGCCTAAAGCTGGAATTTTGTACTCTTCATATAGCAAGGGTGGCGCAGAATATGAAGCGGGATTTCGAAGCTTTAGTGCAACGGCTTCAGTGACTCCAACCGGTTCCAAGAAAGCTGCAGAAATTACGAAAACCGAAGTCATGTTTTCGGAAATTCCTTCCAAAGCAGGAGATAGAATCTCTGGCTATCTTAATATTTATCAAGATGCGACGGCTCATAAAGTTAATTTCAGTTTGAATACCAGTCCGTGCGAGTGACCCAAGTATTGAGGAAATGGGAGCGTCGGATTTTATTTGCGTTAGAATTTCTGCATTTGAATCCTCATTGAAAATATAAATCTGCTTCGATCCAAGTTTGCGCAGACATCTTCGTGTCACTCATCTTGTCAGTTGCCTTACTCAGGGTATAAAAATATCGTCATTCCTGGATTCTCTGGGAGGCGATTGGATGAAACACGAGACAATTTATGTAAGCATTGGGAGAACTCGTTCGGGAAAAGTGATTCCATACTCGCCATCTGTTGCGAACCTAGAAAGTATTTTTGGTGTCTTAAAGTCTTCAAAATTTACCAACGATGATTTTCTGGATGCTTTCGCAGTGTTCATCTTTCTCTCCTTACGTGCAATGCGGCGGAAGGACGAGTCGGGTAATTTTGAGATATACGTCAACAAAATTGGAACACTATTGACTCCAACTGATGCGCTCAATGCACGTTCGCGCGCGAATATAAAGTCTGAATTTGATCTCTTGAAATTAGAGAGATCAATGGCTGCTCTCGAATTCAATGATTTTTGAGTATTCAGACTGTTCCTGAGTTACGGGATTTGTGTAAAATATATCTGGATTAGCGTCTCCTGTTGCCAGGTAGTAAAAATGTGCTCCTGCCACTGGAGCATTCACCTCTACCGCAGATTTCAACACTGACATGATATGATATTCGGGATGATTTATGCAATATTGTTTCAATTCATCAATTCGATCGGGCAAGAATATTCCCACCGGAAAATCTGGCTTGATCTCGAGATCAAATTCGTCTCGAACAGGCATTGTTCGCGTCCTGAATTCATAATAGTCTTTGACAAATTTCATTGTAAGGACCCTGCTGTAATTTCTTTTGTTCTTATGTAATTTCTTTTGTTCTTAGGTATCGGATAATTTGAGGAATATTAAAGAGGGAAACGAGGGGATTTTGCACACGTGTTTAGATTGTGGTTTTGTCAATAAATTGCTGTATTCTCAATAATCATAGATGTCTTTGCATTGATCACTGATTGCTTTAGAAAGAATGAAAACGAATAAACCTTAAAAATGCTAATCACAAACATCCCACTGCGTCATCAGCCTTGCCGATTCGACGCGGAACGAGATGGGTTGGCTTCGACCAGCTAAAGATTTGAGAATTGAGAGACAACAGGGGTTAGATTATTGGCAAGTGGTAGACGTAACATATATTGTATTCTTCTGGCCTACAATTTTTTCGACTGCACGCTTTAAACTTGAGCCATCTTTTGTTTCTATGACAATTTCTTCTACATAATAATTGTCAGTGGAATCGTAGGGTAGAAGCAGCTCTCTTATGCCACGACTTTCACTCGGAAACAGAAGTGGAAGACCTGTGGTTTTACTTCTGACGATGAATGGATTGATGTTGAGCTCATAGGGAACTCTAGTTGACGTGAGAAATCTGATACCACATATTGCGCCAAAAATCGGACCGGGATATGGAACTCGCAATGTGACTGATGAGGCTTGGCCTTGTTCCTTCAAATTTACAATTGATAGCCCATCAATTGAAATAGGTTTGCCTTGGGCCAATGACACAGTTGCAGTAAGGCCGAGGATAATCGATGCCAGGATTTGTTTCATGTTTTTCATAGGTTTTTCTCCAAAAGGAACGGGTTAATGACTTGGCTAACCCTCTTTTAGCGTCCATGGAGGTATTTATAAAATAGATACTATTGATAAATACCATAGGCATGATCTATGATGGCTCGGTGTTGCGAGTCCACTTGTCCAATACCTTAATATCAATAAGACGTTTTGAAGCTTGGGTCGCTTGATTGCCAAACTGTTTAAAGGTACAATTTGGGGTGAAACTCTTTAATGATTTTACATGAATGGGGTCATTCATAATGCATTTTGGAAATATACCCGGTTGCAATCGAGAATGGACTATGGCTTTGATATTCGCTCTGGGTCTATCTAGCTGCAAGACAACGTCAAAAGCAAAACAGAAAGATTTAGAGCACACATTGAGTGTGAATCAAGTGGACGGTAAGTTCAAAGTCGTTTGTAATTTGAATCAGATTCACGTCAATAGTGACGGATCTAGGAACTGCACTCCGGTTTTTGATCGAAAATCGGATGCCTATAAAGCCTGCGAAACGCTAGCCACAGGAGAGTGTGGTGAGATTGTGAATAGCGAAAAGTGGACATTTGATCGATGTGAAAATCTGTTTTTTAAGACTTTAGTAGGTCTTTCTATTAAAGTCATGCCGGACTGGGACGCAGAGCTAAGTAAGCAATCTACATCCGAGGCAAATTTGGTTTTTTGCCGTCATTTTGGTTATAAGCTCAATAAATTTTTGGTTGATAACAAGAGCTATCAGCCCTTTTTCAAAGATAAATTTATTCGAGTTCATACAGGAGATCATCCAACTGAAATGGATGCCGACAACAAATTGGTACTGCGTCTTAATCAGAATTTTGCGGAAAGTGATTTGAAGAAAGTGGTTGAAAGTACCGGTATTCAGCCAGTCGTTGCCGAGACGATATCGACAAAGGCGAATGGAGCTTTTGTACTCAAGGAAGGTAAATACAAAGTTACTAGGGTCAGAGGAGCATTTTGCGTAGATGACATAGGGGTCACAAATGTTTCGGTCGATTCACCTGGCGAGTTTACTGCAATGATATCGTTTTGCAACTTTACACCATCATCGTATAGATTTGTAAATGGCCTATATGATAAATCAACCCTTAGAATTGAACTGCTTTCAAATGAAAAATTTTCAGCACGCGCAGGTGCTGGTCCTGTCGAAGCTAGCCTTATCAAATAGTGTTATTTTAGGGATGAGCCTGATTCGACAGCGAGCAGCCTTCTGGTCGGTGGTGCCGCCTGCATCTTTCTGTGCTCCAAATCCTTCATGCGATTGGCGATCGAATGAAATCTCATTTTAGTCGATAGTTTTAAGCAGGTCCTTTAACGCCTTAGGTAAGTGCTTCCTGGGGTGCCAAGCCATTCCTAGTGGATAGTCATAGAATTTACCTGGCATCAAGTTGATGAGGTTCTTTTTTTGTAAAAATGTCTTTGCCGTCTCTTCTGACAAGACGGAATATCCAACGCCGTTCATAATGAGTTGGCGAATATCTTCTGTAACATTAATAAAATTTCTGCGAGCTGGAGCGGCTTTGGATAACTTATACTTTTCTAAAAAGTCGAGAGTCATTGTATCCGAAATATCAAAATCAATGATTCGCTCAGTGGATATGATGTCTTCAATCTTTCGGCCTTTCCAACTGGCTGGACCGGCTAAAATATAGCGTTCGGCTTTGATTGCCTTTGAATCGAACTCTTTTGTGACTAAGCTTCTTTCGCAAATCAATAGATCGATTTCACCGCGTTTTAATCGTTCGATGCCTGACGTTAAATCTTCGATCTTTATTTGTACGGTGACGTTAGGATACATGGCAAGATATGCAGGGAGTTTTGGAATCAAGCGGTTTCTTAAAACACTAGAAGGTCCCTGAATGACAAAATCAAAAGTTTGGTTGGAATGTCCACCTTGTTCGATTTCAGGCAAAAACTCTGCTTCAAGCTCAAGACTTCGCTGGCAGTAACGGGCTAGGGCGTCGCCGGCTGGCGTGCATTTCATTCCTCGCCTCGAGCGAATAAAGAGGCTGGTATTGAGATCTTGTTCCAGCGATTGAATTCTTAGTGTTACAGCCGCCTGCGTTAAATGAAGATGTTTTGCCGCCGCGGCAACTGTCTGGTGAGTTTTGACAGCCATAAATGCTTTTAGATTGTGATGGATAAGTGACATGGAGCCCGGGTTTATGAAAAGGGTTGTTAGGGCTAATTTTAAATTCAATTAGCACTCTAGTAGCATAATTTATATTAATTAAAAAATTAAATCATTAGATTCCTTTTATCAATATGTCTCTAGGGTGGCACGTAAGCTTGGCTTGAAGCCATGAATCTCTGATGCAAATGGTCTCGCCTTACCTAATGGCTTTCCGTTTCGATTGAATATTTACATCTTGAGCCTGCGTTTAAAGGCCTCATCAGTTTCATTGTGTTAAATTTGTCGACACATGCAGCATCGAAGCTGTTTGTAATATACAGCAATTGTTATGTTTATTGACTTTGCCTGCTCTGGCATGCTACTTGCTGATTGTTTCCCTAGGGTCGATAGATATCGAAAAGTGTCTGATTGTCTTATGAAATTTGATGGAAAAAAAGGGGGATTTAAATATGAACTTAAAGATCATCACCATAGTTATATTGAGTGCTTCAGCTTGTAGCGCTAGCAATCCTCGAGCAAATTCTGAACTCAACACAAGTACCATTTCCGGGCGCAACAATGATCTTTCAAAGCTCACGCGTGCAGCATTTAAGAAATTGCCAGACAAAGAAAAAGAAAAATATTTTGAGATGGCCGACACACGAGTAAAGCTTCTTGATGCAAACACTCCGGAGGGTCAACGATTTCTTGACATGCCAGTGCACAATAGAGAACTCAGTGAGATAATTAGAAGCGAAGACAGCCTTTGGGGCGATACTGTGTTAGAGGGTGATGTCGTGCTGACTGGGCCAATCAAAGTAAGTTCACAAAACCTGTTGATCATTAATGGTGAGCTTTTTGGATTTCAATTATTTATGGAAGCCAGCGCTGTAGCGACTTTTGATAGCGACTGTCGCGAGCTTCCTTCGGGCGAATGGTCTGAGGAATGCCCCGTTGGTCGCGTTTCTGTAGTTAAGATTTTTGATTATGCCTATGAACATATTGATGATGGATCAGTTGCTGAGGAAGATTTTTAGCCTTAAGTCATCAGAGTGATGTGTCTACAGTGACACTGACAAATAAAATCCGCGTCCCTAACACTTTATTGCTGCCTCACTACAAATGGCAACTAAGTTTAGAAATAGTTAATCCTCAACGCTACACACACTTATGCCCTATATGCGAAGGAAGATTTATTTTATGGCTTTCAAAATCGCTTGAAAATAGGCTGGGACTTCATGGCGTGGATACCATACAAGAGCTAGAGGGTCTTCCATTGCAACTCCACTATTGAGGAGGATCAAGTCTTGGGAGTCCAAATATGGCTTAGCGATTTCAATTGTCAATGTTCCAAATCCTAAGCCATGTTTGAAATAGTGTATCAGCGTATCATTATTGTTAATGAACAGCCTTGGACGTTTTAGATCATCGATCAGTTTGTATTTTTTAAGATAGTTAATCGTCGTTTGGTCATCATGGTTAAAATCAATAACCCGTTCTGTCGCAAGAATATCTGTGATTCGTCTTCCTTTCCATTGAGGAGAGGCGACTAATACAAAACGGTCTGGCTTTAAAAGCTTGCTAGTCATCTCATTGGGTGCTTGCTCAGGCGGAACAATCGCCATGGTAGCCTCTCCCGTTCGGACCTTATTGATGCGATCAGAGATATCGCTCAATACAAAATGTAGTTGGAGTTGAGGCCACATTGTGAACAAAGGCTGACATTGCTTAGCTACCCTAGAGCTCATAATACTAGTTGGACCGATGATGGATACATCTATCGGCCGGACACTTGCAGCACCTGAGATCCTGCTCATAGCTTCGCCTTCAAGATCTTCAGCTCCCTTGCAGTACTGCATGAGAGCTTCACCATCGGATGTCAGCATCATTCCTTTGCGACTACGCAGAAATAACGTGGTACCTAGATCTCGTTCGAGGGCGCGAATTCTTTGCGTGACTCCAGTTTGGGTCAACCTCAACTCAGAAGCAGCGCCGTGAACCGTACCGATTCGAGCGATCGCTGCAAAGGCTTGTAGATTGGCAGATAGTAAACTCATAATAATCTATTAATAGCTCATAATAATGAATTTATCAATAAATAAATTTTACTGTAAATCTACTTCATTAATTTTTCCAATAGGAGGTTTACATGAAGTTTTATAGAAGATTTTTGCTAGTGGTTTTTTTTCTTTCTGCTCGATCAGGTATGGGTGCTGTTACAATCGAGCCCATAAAGAGTGTTGCTCTCAAGGTTCAAGGTGTAGCTTGTATTCCAGTTAACCTTGATGAGGCCTATTTGTCAGTGAATATTCTCGCTGAAGACCCAGATGATCAAAGTTCATTTAGCGGACATTTCTATGGTGTCAATCAGAGTCTATCGTCAATAGAGAGTCTAGGTGATTTGGTTTTCTCAATGAATGAATGTCAAATCAATTTGAATACACTAGTGGGTCTTATAGCTAAACCAATTTTGGTTGACGGAGTCATCAAGACTGACATTGTCAATGTTTACGAGGATCATTGGGCCATGTGCCCGGTTAGAAGGATGGGCGACACATATCCTTGCTATAAGGGCCAAAGACTCGTCTCAAAAACGAAACGATGGACCTTGTTTGCAGTCGATAATATTAGTCTATTAAATGTGAGTCACTTTTGAAGGGGAGAATATGAAAATGTTAAGAAGGTATCTAAAGATTGTGGTTGGAAGTTTAGGATTACTGCTCGCAATGCAGAGTCTATTAGCAACAGAGTTGAAAGAGCAAGTTAAGGTCTATGGTTTTAGCTGTGGGTACTGGAATAAGCCTATGGTACACCTTAGAGCTCTTGAAATGGACAGAGATTTTACCC
>JAPLFV010000293.1:0-796 GCA_026390495.1 Pseudomonadota bacterium
AAGGGCCATCGGATCCCTTTAAGGAGCGAACCAATGCAAAGCAATTTAAAATGTATAAAGCACCCAAGTTATTCGGGAGATGCGTCGCCTGATCTTTCTTGCAAAATTTGTTGTTCATTATTTGTTGCTAAAATTCGCAACGATCAGGCTCAAATGGTAAAAAAATCTTTTGAAAGGATTAACCAAGATGCCAGTGATAACAAACACTCTTCATTTGGCAAACCATCTCAAATCAAAACATTTGACGGATCATGGATTTGAAAATTGATCTTTTTTTGAACCCTTATACATATTAAAAACTACGAGCTTTACAGGAATACTTCCATTTAATAACGCGATCCTTCGAGACGGTTTAAGTCCAATAAATTTCCACGGAGATTCTTCGGCAACAAGAAACGCAGCTTGCCAGCCCGCGTAATCCTTCTTCAATTTATCACCAATCATTTTAAAAAAAGTAATCGGCTCTTCTGAACCTACTCCTTTAATGCGTTCTCCATACGGCATATTGCATATGAGGAGCCCTGCTGGAGCGGGAGCGGGAAGTTCGAAGAAATCTCCCACCTTAAATTCAATAAATTTTTCAACCCGAGCCCGTAAAGCATTTTCACGAGCCGCTTCAATATACTTCTCATTGATATCTGATGCAAAAATACTATTTTGAGGGACTTCCAACTTTTCCAAACGGGCTTCATCTTGAATCTGTCGCCAAAGTTCTTTGTTAAAAAACGGCAACACCTCAAAACCAAAATCACCTTTTTTTCTATGAATGAGAGATGCCTTCTGCAACGAGATAGAA
>JAPLFV010000293.1:866-20591 GCA_026390495.1 Pseudomonadota bacterium
GGGTCATATAATACTGTAGATCCATCAAATTTTAGTAGTTTCAAAATTGAGGCTGCTAAAGTTTCTTTAATCGGAGCAGGATGCTTGTCCGATCGATAACCTCTCTTGTGCATAGATTTACCAGAGGTATCTACGCTGAGAATACATTTGCCGCCCCGGACAAATGCTGCAAAATAGACATTCGGATCTTCCAAATCGACCTTTGGGTTATCCTCAACCTTCTGAAGAAACCATCCTTGAATGGCTTCTCGAATGCGCTTACTTATTGTATTGGCTGTCATGACGCCTTCGCCACGATCGCCTGGAACGCCTTCTATCATAAAAGTCTGATTTACGGAAAAGACTTCACCCCAAGGAATCCTCCTGGCCTGATCAAATAACATCCGCTCATCTTTAGCAGAAAATATTTTAATCACCTTCATGAGTCTCGAAGCAGTTCTCAACCTCAAATGGGCAGAATAAAATTGCTGTTCATTTGCTTTAAAATGAACAGCCTTAAATTGAGGATCAATATCTTTAACTCCAAGGTCTCGGAGCTCTTGAACCAGAACGTCTTTTGTTTCTTCGGGACAAATCGCAATCAAATTAAATATCAAGCGAACACATCCTCATCTTCATCCACAACACCGCGACCGGATTTCTTAAGTTTTTCTAACTGCTCTTTGTATTTTACACTGTATTTGCACCAAGGCCTCAACTCCAGCCTACGTTTTGGAATTGGCTCTCCAGTCCCTTCACACAGCCCAAATTCGCCATTATGGATCTTATCGATTGCATGATCGATTTCACTTAAAAGTTTTCGGTCACGGTCCAATAAACGGAAAGTCAAATTTTGATCTACTGTTGCAGATGCTAAATCAACTTCGTCATACATCTCGTCCTTGTCTAGCGCAATGTTGCCACCATCAACCGCAGCTTTTGCTTTCTCTAGAAGCTTGCTTCTTTCGTCCTGTAGCGCAGCCAAAAATAGCGCAAGCTCTGCATCGGTGAATAATTCACTAGCGGGGATTTTATCATCATGGACTTCGCCGCCCGCAACAGATTTTTCAACAATGCCGTCCAATTGCTGCTGAAGCTTTTTAAAATGTTCTGGTACCACAATCGGTTTAACAACCTTCGCCGTAGGCTGGCTACTAACCGCCCCCCTAGACGTCGGTACTTCGTTCGCCATTTTAGTGTTACTAACTGGGACAACTTTAGTTTTAACAGAAGCCGCTGAATGACTGGTCGTTGACTCACTCTTTGGTTTAGCCACAGGAATGGCCTGCTTTGGAGCCGCAATTGGAGCTTTAGGCTGCGATTTTACAGTCGGTGCTGGTTTCGCGACAATTTTCTTTACAGGAGCTTGAGGTTTAAGCTTACCTTGAACTTTCTGCGGAGTCACTTTTTTAACTGGCGCAGTCTTTTTTGCTGGAGCTGCTTTCTTGGCCGGTGCTGGTTTTTTAGCAGGAGTTTTTTTAGCAGGAGTTGCTTTTTTTCCGGCCGACGCTTTAACTTTAGGAGCTGGTTTCTTTTGAGCTGGTTTAGCCATAAACAAATAGTCCTTATTTTTACGACATAAATTTCACAAAAACTTATTATTTTTCTAGTTAGGTACTATAGGTCCCATCACAAGTTAAAGCAACTTACATTCCTAATAACAAGCAGCTAAAACAATAAACTATTGGAATGCGCTACCAATGTGCCTTGATCCACAGCATATTCTGTCAATAGATCAAGTAGATTACCTGCCAATGGCGAATTTTACTAGTCAAACGCCTCATTTATCTACATTTCGGCGACACATTCACTCTTCCTGCCTAGCTCGAGGTCCTCAATTGAGGTGTTAAGTCCCTGATGAAATTTACCAAAATCAGGTTGGGAACAAATGAATGACCGAAGTCTCGATCGGGGCCGTCAGCCAGGGTGGACTCAAAATTCAATACCCTGAAATTCACCTCAATTGATTCCCACCATAAATTTCGACCCGGGGGATCCTCGCAAAACTAAACGCCAAATCAGTTCTCGTGAGCCTGGGTACGCCCCTCATCTCCGAACAAGCTCTTTTGTTTTAATGGCATCATTAGTTGCTTCAATTCATCTAGAATATTGAGCGCTTGCAAGGGAGTCGTCTTGTGAATTTTAACCGCTTCCAAGCGAGCTACTACACGCTCCAAATGTAGGGTATTATTCAATTGAGGCTCATTTTGAACTACGTTACCCACTCCACCATTTCCACCGAGTCCAAACAAATCCCTCTGAATTTTAGAAATTTTCTCGGATTGTTTTTTATCTCTTACCAATGCTTCATCATCTTTCGGAATGGACGCCGGGACAGATTCTGTCTCCTTTCGAACTGAAGTTGGTCGAAGGAATTGAGATTCAATTGTGCTGCCCACTTGCAGAATTTCTCTAGCTCGTTCGATTACTTTGCTCGGAATGCCACCTAACGTTGCTACTTCAATTCCAAAGCTACTTCCAGCAGCTCCAAAAATGAGTTTATGAGTAAATCTAATCTGACGCGACTCTCCCTCTATGACTTCTGTTTGAACCGCACCAATATTCTCTCTATTGGCCATCATGGGAACCAATTCATGAAAATGAGTAGCAAAAAGTGAAAAACATTTAACTCGATCACAAAGGTCTTCAAGAATTGCGGCCGCAATTGCCAATCCATCACCAGTAGACGTTCCTCTACCAACTTCATCTAGTATGACCAAACTTTTGGGCGATGCCTGACGAAGAATCTCTGATGCCTCAATCATTTCAACCATGAAGGTAGATTGCCCCCTAGAGAGATCATCTGAGGCGCCTACTCGGGTAAAAACCCTGTCAAACACTGGCAAGATTGCAGATGATGCGGGCACAAATGAACCCATTTGCGCAAGAATTGCAATGATTGCTGTCTGCCTCATCACAGTCGATTTTCCAGCCATATTTGGTCCGGTAATCAACAAATGCGATTTCTTTTCATTCATCTCAACATCATTGGCGGCAAAGTTCTGACGACCTACAAATTTCTCAACCACTGGATGACGCCCGCCAAGTATCTTTAAATTCCTCGGCCCTGTGTCCGTCAATTGAGGCCTGCTCCAATTTTCGCGCATTGCAATCCAGGCAAAAGATTGAATCAAATCCAGTTCGGCAATTGCTTTTGCAAAAAGGACTAGACTCTCTCGAACAGGTGACAAACTCCTAACAAATTCCTGATACAATTCTGACTCTCGAATAATAATCGTTGCGCTTGCAGACTGCAATTCTTCATCCAATTGGTTCAGATCGATCGTTGAATACCTTTCACAATTGACCATGGTCTGACGTCTAATGAAAGTTGAAGGAACTTTACCGAAGTTCGATTTAGTGACTTCGATCAATAGTCCAAAGGTTTTATGTTCTTTAATTTTTAGACTCGAAATTCCAGTTTCCCGTTTGAGATGTTCTTCATATTTTGCAACTCTTGATTCGCCACTGGTTGTAAGTCCAACTTTCTCGTCAAGAATTTGGTCGAATCCATGCCTAAACACTCCCCGTCCTGTTCCTAAGATGCCAGGAGTCTCTTCTAATGCCTGCTCCAATTGAATCAAAATGTCTGTGCTGTGATTCAGACCGCCTAAAACACCAGATAGATGACTCGAATTTTTTGAGATTGGTTCTAGCATTTCAATGATTCTATTGGATTTTCTAAGAGCATTTCTTATTGCAGCCAGTTCCGGTGGTCGAACGGTTCCAGTAGAAATCCTCGCAGACAATCTAGAAACATCCGCAATGCCGTTTAGAGCATCTCTGAATTTGGCACAATCACCCTCATGTTGCTTAAACAAAATATCAACTGCAGACTGGCGATCAAGAATATCCTCGATCTTACAAAACGGCTGACTCATGGACTGACGTAAAAGTCGAGCACCCATTGGAGTTAAGGTTCTGTCAATAACCTTGAATAAAGAACCTTCTGCCATTCGCCTTTTTGAACTTTCGAAAAATTCCAAATCTCGAACCACTGTTTCGGAAAGTAACATTGATGACTGTCGAGTTAGTGGATCAACTCTATGAAACTGTTCCGTGCTTGATTGTAGCCCCCACAAATATTGAATCAAACTCGATATAAGAGCGTCGCCACATTCAATCGTCTGTGATCCGACAGTTTGAACGGAGTTTTGAGAAAAAACTTTCTTAATGATAGATTTTTGTAATTCGAGGTCCTTGATAGGCGACTCTGGCATCTGTTCAATTCGAACACCAAAATCTTCGATAAAATCTAAAGTGTTTTGCCTCAAAGTATCGACCAAATACCTTCGAGTCAAAATTTCCTTTGGTCTCATACGCCTAATGGTTGGATACAATTCTCCAGCTTCAATCATTCCGAGCCTTAACTCACCTGTAGAAACATCGCAAATGGACACTGCAAATTTAGATTTTCCAGGAACTTCCAGATAGGCAAAAATATAATTAGGGATATCCCTGTCAAGTCCTTCCAATTCATCGATAGACCCAGGTGTATATGTCCTAACGATCCCTCGTTTTACCAAACCCTTTGCGACTGCCGGGTCTTCTAGTTGCTCAACAATAGAAACTTTGTAACCAAGTTTTATCAGTTTTAACCAATAGCCAGTTGCAGCATGATGAGGGACTCCACAAAAAGGAATTTTTGTTTGATCACCTTTTTCACGCGCAGTCAGCACCACATCCAATTTTGGTGCAACCTCTTCTGCATCAGTTCCAAAAATCTCGTAAAAATCCCCCATCCTAAAAAATAGAATTGAATCGGGAGCAAGTGCCTTAAGTTCATAATATTGCTTTAACATAGGAGTTAGCTTTGACGTTTCATTCATATTGGCTCCACTTATTCACGATAAATTTTGAAACACGCGCTATAAAAACTTTGTCTTCACGAATCCAACAAATCACTCTTCTATTCTCAAGCCCAAGCGCATTAGGAATGGCGTCATTTTAAAGTTGAATTTGAGTCCCTCTCGATTCTCACAAAAACTTGAAAACTCAACTTTGGATCGACAGAGTCACCTTCTTTTTGAGATTCCAATCGCCATATACTGTTCAATAATTTTGGGAAATATGCATCACCTTCGATTTGTTTGTGAACTCTGGTTAAATACACAACGTCACACAAAGAAATTGTTTGTCGATACAGCTCGCCCCCTCCAATGACAAAAACTCTGCGCCCCAAAGTGGAAATGTTGCGAGAACAATATTCCATCGCAGCTTCTATAGATTCGACAAAGAGCACTGATGGATAAAGGTCATTAGGACCAGGCGGAGACCTTGAAATGACAATCATCAATCGCCCTGGCAAAGGCCGACCAATAGATTGCCAAGTTTTTCGTCCCATTATGAGAGGACACCCCATAGTGGTCGCTTTGAAGTATTTAAAATCTTCTGCGATATGCCACGGCATTGCACCATTTAATCCTATGACATCATTTTCAGATGCTGCCGCGATTTGACAAATTTCTAATTTGGAATACAAAAATAATCCCTTTTAACAAAATTGACCTTCAAACAGCCACCGGAGCCTTGATATGAGGATGAGGATCGTAATTACTTAGAGTAAAATCTTCATATCTAAATTTAAAAATGTCCTTAATACTTTCATTGATGGTCATAGTAGGCAATGGTCGAACATCTCGTTTCAATTGAGTAAGTGCTTGTTCAATATGATTAGAATACAAATGAGCATCACCTAAGGTGTGAACGAAATCTCCACTTTTTAGTCCCGTAATTTGCGCCACCATCATTGTCAATAGTGCATATGAGGCGATATTAAAAGGAACTCCAAGAAAGACATCCGCACTTCTCTGATAGAGCTGACAAGAAAGCTTACCTTCTGCGACATAAAACTGAAAAAAAGCATGGCAAGGTGGAAGCGCCATTTCTTTTAATTCGCCTGGGTTATAGGCTACGACAATCATTCTTCGAGAGTCGGGATTTGATTTAATCTGAGTAATGACGTCTGATATCTGATCGACGACACTACCGTCTGGCGCACGCCAAGTTCTCCATTGCGCACCATAAACTCTGCCCAAATCGCCCTTAGAATCAGCCCAATCATCCCAAATCGATACACCATTATCCTTCAGATATTTAATATTAGTGTCACCGGATAAAAACCACAAAAGCTCGTGAATGATTGATTTGAGATGGAGTTTCTTCGTTGTGACCAAGGGAAATCCATCTTGCAGATTAAATCGCATTTGATGTCCAAAAACACTTTTTGTTCCTGTTCCAGTGCGATCACTTTTTTCAACGCCTTCTTCTAGAATTCTACTCAGAAGATTATGATACTGAATCATAGATCAATGTCCTTTGCCGATTAGAAGCTTGTTAAATATTGCCAAGTTTGAGGCTCATGCGAGAAAAAAGCGGGTTCCCCAGCGAGACTAGAAGCTGGGGCTGGGGGCATTCAACATACCCGAGCATTTTTTCCGACCGAAGCAACGCGGAAATTGGCAAAATTCAACAGATCCGTTAGAGACGTCCAGGTTTGCTGATTCCATCAAACCCTAACTTTGCCGGGGATTCAATTGTTTTCTAACGTCTTTCAATTGGGCTTTGAATCATTTCCGCGCAATTGATTTTTGCCACGGTCAATAGACGGCATTTGAATATTGCCACGTTTGAGGCACGGGTCCCCAGCGAGACTAGTAGCTGCAGTGAGTTCAGTGAGAAAAAAGGGAGTGTATTCAACATGCTCGAGAGTTATTTACCAGCGAGGCTACGCAGAGATTGGCAAAATTCAACAGAACCATTAGGGAAAATAGGAACCAGTCAAAAACTAAGGACGAGAAAAAGAAAAAATCAAATATATCCAAGGGATTAGAATTGAAATTAATGTTTTACCACTTAATTTTTAAGGACCTCGACACCGGCATGCGCTAACGTCAATCCAATAGTTTCTATTGCACCTAAATTCCGCAAGTTTAAACCTGTTCTACTCATTGTCCAACCTGTTGTAATAATATCATCGATCAATAATATGCATTTGCCTTCAAATTCTCGCGAATGCCTTTGCTTGCTAGGCTCAAGTATCTCTTTTTTTTGGTTTTGTCCGGCCCTTTTTTTGTGCATAAAATAGAACTCTAATGGCAAAGGAATTCGGGGGATCTGAAGGGCTTTTGAGATTGAAATCGCAAAGAGCTCTGCTAAATCAAATCTTCCTCGCATTCTCCCCCACAGACTTGATGGAGCCGATGTGATCGCGTTAACCTTTTGCGCTAATTTAATAGTCAATGGGTCGCCGACAATTAGTTCGGTTAAACCTGAAACAGCACAAATCCGATTGGATATTTTTGCATGCAGAATCGTTTCTCGGATGAGGCCGCGATATTCAAAAAGTGACCAAATTTCATAGTCGCGATTTACTACCACTGAAGCAGTCCTCGTCATTTCGCGACGACAACGGGAGCAGAATCCACTCGCCTCAACGATCGTGCAGCACCCTTGACAAATCATTAAGTTTACTTCCGTTTAAAGTTTGTAATTTATGATAACACTCGAACAAGCAATATGTGGTAAGACAAATCACTCAACATTTGACCTGAAATTTTCGATGAAATAGTTCCTGCAGATACGCAAACTCGCCGCGACAATCAAACTTTCTATAAAAAAGTCAGGCCGTCAGTCATGATGATACGGGATGCCTTTTAAAATGGTAACACCCCGATAAATTTGTTCCCAAAGCAATAGCCACGCAAAATCCGAAGGAATCGTTAACTTTGACAAGGACCAAATTTCATTAGCCGCAGATTTACTAACGTCATCAAATCCATAAGGTGGTCCCACAACAAAGGTCAGTAATTTTATGCGTGGATCGTCCGTCAATTTACCTATTCGAATGGATACTTCCTTAGAGGTCAATTCCAATCCACGCTCGTCTAAAAATACTAGATACTCACCAAGGGTGGGTTTTACAATAGGGTCAGAAGACAGTTTATTTGCTCGCTTATCTCGGTGGGCAAAGTCATGTTTTAGCTCTATATTCTCCAGCTTGTAAAATGCTGAAGTCCGTTTCATGTAATCTTGGACAATGGGTAAGAACGTCTGTTGCGCAACTTTGCCACAATGAATCACTTTGATCTTCATTTGAGGCCTGCCTCTCTAATTTGACCCTGCCTGAAGGTAATTGTTTCTGCGGCGATCATAACAATAAGGCCACTTACCCAATTTAGAATTCATTTATTCACGTCTAGATGTGAATAAAAACAATTTCTGGCGCTTTATCTAGTTTCTTCACCTTACGACTTGATGTCTGTCGCAACATTTAAATTCTTTGCCTTTGGCCATAGATTATCGAAAGCATAGTAGTCACGTACAGCAGCCAAAAAAATGTGGACAACTAAAGATCCATAATCCATCAATATCCAGTTACCAACTTGGCGGCCTTCAACAGCCAAAGGTTTAACCCCCGCAACTTTCCTACACCGTTCATCAACCGCTTCCGAGATTGCCATTGCCTGCCGCTCATTATCTGCAGAACACACTAAACTAACGTCGCACATATCTGTAAGCCCTCGAACATCAAGCAATATTATTTTACTTGCTTTTTTATCGACTGCGGCTGAAGCAGCAATTTGGCCCAATTCAATTCCATTGCTCATTTTTAACTCCCTATTACGTCGTCTCGATCTCGTACAGTCCTGCATCAATAATATATTCAAAAACTTGTGGAACTACATAAGTCGAACCATCAAATTGTGGATTCAGTCTCATTTCATTGCGAAATTCAGTACTGGAAACATTTGTAGGCCTGTTCTTCAAAAGGACGACAGTTTGGCCCGTAGTTAATTGTACACAGTTAGAGACTTCATCAATGCCTTTGTATACCCCCAAAGCTTTGCAGGTTGCCACAATATTTTGAAGCAGGTCTGAATGAGTCATTGACGCTCGCGGTATGACAATGACACTAGAAATCTCTAAAATCCCAATAGGATTATTCCAATGACAAAAGCTCTCCCATTGGTCTGCGCCCATGACCCAGGCAACAGAATCCAAATTGTGCTCAGATTTGAAACTTCTTAAGGTATTAATCGTATAGCTAGGTGTTTCAATATCTTCTTCCAAAGCAGAAATCTGAACTCGCTCCCATTGATCAAAAGCCAGTACACACATGGCAACGCGATCGGAAAAGCTCGATGATACATTCTTTACGATTCCCTTTCCAATCGGAGGGCTAAAGGAGGGAACGACAACAATCTCGGCCGACAAGTATTCGTCAAGAATAGACCGCACAATATCCATATGTCCCAAATGAGGCGGATCAAATGTGCCTCCAAACAGGATCCAGTCAAACTGCAAAAATGTCTCCATTTGAGTATTCATTGAACGGCATGTATCTGTGGTAATTTAAAAGATTCAGAAAAATTCTTCAGTCCTGAAAAATCTATACCCGCCAACTCCGCAGGAAGAAGTCCTCTGTGTTGAGGAATCTTTGTCGCCATCATTTCATTCCAGATTTTCTTCTCTTCTTGGACCAAATCAAACAATTGCTCCTTTAAATCCACCAATCCTTCTCTATTCATCGCCGAAACTAGAAATACACGATAGCCAGCAGACTCAATTAACTCTTTGGAGGATTGGATAAGTGCTTGGTCAGCTTCATCCATTGCAATATCAATTTTGTTTAGAATTACAACAGCTGTTCTTGAAGATAGCTTGGTGTCATAGTTTTCCAATTCACGGCGCAAGAGCTCTAGCGTTGCTTCAGGCTTCTCACCATCTATTGGCAGAGCATCGATGACATAGGCAATAACTTTTGTTCTTTCAAGGTGCCTTAGGAAAGAATGTCCTAATCCTCGACCTTCACTCGCTCCCTCAATCAATCCTGGAACATCAGCCATGACAAATGACTGAAGATTGAATTCGCCTCGTTCCCGCAATTCTACAACGCCTAGATTCGGCACTAAAGTTGTAAAAGGGTAGTCTGCGATTTTGGGTTTGGCCGACGACAACACAGAAAGCAATGTAGACTTTCCTGCGTTTGGAAGTCCAGCAAGACCAACATCTGCCAACAACTTCAATTCCAGACGTAAATCGATTTCTACGCCAGGTTTACCTTCCGTAAATTCAACAGGTGCCTGATGAGTTGATGACAAGAAACGCAAATTACCCAACCCTCTTTGCCCCCCTTTGGCAACAACGAACCGCTCACCATCCCCCAAAATATCGCAGATTTTTTCTCCGGTTTTCGCATTGTAGACTTCGGTGCCTAGTGGCACTACAATCTCAGCATCAGCACCATGTGCGCCAGTTTTTCCATTACTTCCGCCTCGAACACCATTCTCAGCAATGAAACGATGCTTATATCGAACGTGGCTTAAAGTATTTAACTGGCCAAAACCAACAAACACGACATTACCGCCTGGGCCACCATCGCCGCCATCGGCACCTAATTTTGGTTTATTGCTCGCAGTTTTAAAGCTAACCATTCCATTTCCGCCGTCGCCTGATTTTACAAAAACTTCGGTTGAATCTATAAAATGCATAACTCCTCCACATTGATTAAAAACTAAACAGGCCGCAGGTAAAAAAAAGCGCCTCGCTCACAAACAAGCAACTGGCGCTTTAAAATACAAAGAACTTGATTTACAAATCCTAGATAAATTTCAGACTTGCGCGGGTATCACACTGATTTTTTGACGCGTTTTACCATATCTTTGAAACTGCACGACACCGTCGGTCAAAGCAAACAGAGTAAAATCTCTACCGGTACCAACATTGTCACCTGCATGAAAGCTACTGCCGACCTGTCTGACAATGATGTTTCCGGCAACAACATTTTGGCCGCCGTAAATTTTGACGCCACGATATTGGGGGTTAGAATCACGACCGTTTCTTGTACTACCGCCTGCTTTTTTGGTTGCCATTGTGGCTCCTCTCTCGCTGATTCGCTACAGTTTCCACGGGCGTCAATCAAGACATATCCGCTACCTGCGAACCAGATAATGTTTACATTTCTTAAACTGAGATCTTTCCAATTTTAATAGTCGTCAATGCCTGCTTATGGCCGTGAGTCCTTTTAAAATTCTTACGACGTTTATATTTGAAAACTAGAACTTTTTCACCTGCTAAGTGCTCTGACACAGTTGCAGTGACCTTAGCGCCCTTAACTAATGGTGCTCCAATGGCAATTTTTGCGCCACCGATCATCAATACTTCATCAAAAGTCACTGCTTCGCCTGCTTTCGCAGCCATGCGGTTCACAGTAATCACATCGCCTTCTTTAACAGTCAATTGCCTACCGCTAGTCTTAATAACTGCGTACATATTTAAAAATCCTCCTGAAAAGCCGCTACATAGAAACTCAAGTCTAATAAACTGATTTGAGAGCCGCCAATATTGTTCAAATCACTAGCTTCTGTCAAGGAGATTTACCCTAAAAGATGGATAGTCTCTATGCATAGCTGCCTCAATGGCAAGGCAAGCCAGCCCAGATCATACTACCTTTGAGCACTCAGGCTTTACCAGATTTCATGTACGTCAGAAATGTCTAGTCAAATCCGACGCATAGTCAGCGTCATTCATGGCAATTCTTTTGTTGCGAATATAAATTCCAATTTCTCTAAAAGATATAAGGAAGATCTTTAACCTGGTCTCCAATATAGAGTTGAGGTTCGCTGGGCGTAAAACCGCCCTGTTCTTTCCGTCGCACACATGCCGTTGTAGTAGTGTATAGGTCATTCCAAGATTTAACCTTGGTCATGCTTTCTATTAAACAACTATCCCAGTAAGTATACTGATTCTCAGCACCGCATCCAAAGCTGGTTCGATCAGGCCTTGCGGCGGTCAATATAATACGATTTGGTTTACGCATAGCGCTGCTATTACTGAAGATCCCAGAGTAGCAGGCAGAAATGAGTAGAACCGTGGGACGCGAACCGCAGGTCCTATTTAACACACCGTCCAGCTCAGTCGGGCTGATCTCTCCTTGATTTACCAAATAAAAACCAGTTCTTGACCCATGAGACGTCATGTGGACAAAGCACCGATCGTCTTGGCCGACCCCTTTGAGGGAGTCCTCTATTTGCGCCAATGATGTCTTCTTGACTGAGGATCCATTGATTTTCTTCGCCATAACAGAAAGATTTAAAATATTCTGGGCAGCGACTCCTGCGGACACTAGCAAACTTCCAATTTTCTCTCTTGCATTGTCAAAGGCATTGATGCTGTTATCGCCAGTTAAGAGCAAACTATGCCATTTTGCACTTTTGATCGCTGGGACAACGTTATTATCAACAACAGTCTCGTCGTCTTCAGGACGTTCAACAACATCGTTCAAATCATCATCGGAATCTGTCGAATCTCTATCGTCATAGGATTCATTTTGATCATCGTCAGCTATCACGTCACTGTTGACTGAATTTCTTGCGACAGGTTTTGCGCTTTGAGGCTCCGGAGCGCTCCCGCATGAATTTAGGAAGAACGCCAATGTCAATAGGCCCGTGATTCGGATTTTCATATGTTACCTCTAAGTTTTGTCACAGTGGTCTCAACGACTTGACCCCCAACCGTTCGGAAAAGAGCATTAAAATCTGGAGGCAAAATTTTAACTCAATGAAATCACAACAGAAACCTCATGAGAATTGAATGAACCTAGTTTTTAGTCATAATTAGCCTTGCGATTACAAGTTCAAATGACCTAACCTTATGGAAGATTCTGCAATTTAGAGACTTAAGGCCTATTCGAGGACTGTTTCATAAATGTCCCATTCGACATTGGTGGCAAAACGCGCTGTCGAATCATGTGTGTCAAACGTTCGAGCATTAGGCGCTAATTCTGAATTGTCTGAGAATCCAAGGTCGAAAACAGTCAATTACGCACTTTCTGTGGAGGTAGCTCATGTTAAGAATGTCGAAAACTTTAATCGCCATAGCAACTTTGGTTTCAGGGATTGCCTTTGCAGAGCCAGAAACATATTCGCTGAGGTTTAGCAGCGTGCCTCCACTCAATGGAATGGAATGTGATGATTTCGCATTTAACGAAGGGGCAAGACTTACGAAACTCATAGGAAATTCAATTGAGAATTTTGCCGTTATAGATACAAGGTGCAGTCCTGTTGAAATTGGCGATAATTTGGATCGGTGGATGGTCGACATTTCGTACCAAGGAAAAACTAAGTTAGAGGTCGTAACAACTTTTGATACGATCACTTTTGAACGGCCGGGGTACGAAACTGAAGCAGAATGTAAAAACGCTTTAGAAGCTGAGAAATCCCTGTTCGCTGCGCAAACTAAACTGCCGGTTTTTGCAGCCTACTGCCGCGTTCCCACATTTAAAAAACATCCCTGGGAAATCAGTGTAACCGGATTTGGTTCTACAACGGTTCGTCCCTTTTCGACCCATACGTCAGTTAATGGAACGATTCTCGGACATAATCGTGAGTCATTTACATCTATGTTAAAAAATACTTTTAAAAAGTATGGAAATGAACTCGCTCAGGTGAGTATTTTTGGCAGGTTGGCCTATTCAACACTTGCTATTCGATTTTACGGCACTGAGCGCATTCAATTGGAAGAAACACCCCTTGCGATATTCAATCAGCAAGACTTTTGCATGTCTGAAGTTTCTCAAACTCAAATCGCCTTAAATGATGCAACAACAACAAATTTCGGCGTTTATTGCCAAAAAACTGCGATCACTCCACCCCTATTTGAGCTGGTTACTTTAACGAACGCACGACAAGGATTAACCCTGGCAAAGCCCGCAACGACTTATCCTAATATCGAAGAATGTCTAGCTGCGAAACCAACCGTCATCAATCATTATGTTCAAAATCTAAAGAGAGATATTAAATCTGGACTTTGTAGCTACAATCGTCAGGACAAAAAATTTACCGTGGTCATGATCGAGAAGAAAAGATCTTAGTGGCTCTCTCAAGCTACTGTCTTAGTTGGGCAGCTTTCTATACATTTAACAGACCTAAAAATTTGGCACCTACCTTGCTTGAATCAAACCGAGCAAGGTTTTCTTTTCCAGACTGAACAAGCTTTAAACGAAGCTCTGGATTTGTGAGAACCTCTTCAATTCTGGCGCAAAAATCCTCTATCTGGTCCTTACCTTGTTCGACAACAAGTCCACCCAAACCCATCGTTTCAGGGACCGCTGTTGAGTTCAATGCAATAACTGGCAATCCAGCCATTTGGGCTTCTATAATCGGCATGCAGAAACCTTCATGTCGAGACGCGCAAATGAAAAAATCGGCCTCTGCAAAATGACGTTTTAGTACGTCCTGACTTGGATCAATTGTAAAATGAATGCAATCATTCAAGCCTAAGAACTTTATCTTTGCTTGCAGTTCTTCAAAGTAAAACTCAAATCCGGGAGTGACTTTACCTGCCACTATCAAAATGATTTTTTTCTCGGTCTCTTGACTTTTTTTGGTGTGCCATTTTTGAATGACATCTATCAACAACTCAACACCTTTGTTTGGCACAAAGCGACCCACGAATAATCCAACAAAACTGTTTTTGTGGCCTGACACTTTATTATTCAGCACCTGCGATTCGCCGTTTTTTGCACTGTCACTAGAAATAGACGTCATTGGCCCATCAAACAGAATCGGAACAACTTCCATTCTTGCGGGCTTCAGCGTGCCAAACCATTTCGATGTAAGATCTTGCAAGCTAAATTCAGATGCTGGCATAAACAGATCAACTGCGCCAAAATAAACGAGCAACTTTGCCAATAAACGGCCGGTCCAAGCATAAATAGCAGCTCGCAAACTATAACGCCAAAACCATTTCGCTAACAATGAGATCACCTAAATCAATCTCACTGGACAAACAAAATACCTTTACCTGAAAGGAATTTTGTTGGCAGAGACGCACTTGCCTCAATAGATCTTGAGAGACTCCATCGTGGTTATAGATCCGCGGCACCCAAAACAAGATGGTCTTTTGACTAGTCATCCTACGTCCTAAAATACTTTAAAAAAACATTCGAAAGAGCTTAAAGATCTCATCACAATCAATGTTCAAACACAAAAAGTTTGCGATCAAATCGAAGTCTACCGCCGTAAATCCCCTGAGGTAGTGCCTTACCAACGGCAATAACCATTGAGATTTCCGCGTCAGAGGGAAGATTTAATAATGACTTAACTCGCCATGAATCGAAGCCTTCCATAGGGCAGGTATCCAAATTATATGCTCGTGCCGATAGCATGAATGTTTGAGCGGCCAAGGCAACTGATTTATGGGCCCATATTCTCAAACCACCCGCTCCCAATGGTTCCTGAGGAGTTGGCTTTGAATATCGCAAAATTCTGGTAACTGCCCATTTAAATGGAGCTAAAACACTCAATGGGCCTACCGATAAAGCAGCTGGTACCAAGCGTTTATAATAATATATAACGGCTTCAGGAACATTGCTTCCCCTGTCGGAAAAAGTCTGAAGCATAATATTAATATTTCGCCGCCAGGTACCCGTGCGCGCAACGATCACGACCAGCTCGCCTGCAGTTTTTGCCGCAGGTTGCGAAAGGCATGCTTGTTCTAAAGCCATCCTCTTGTCTTTTGATCGCACCCAATGAAATTCCCAGGGCTGAAGATTGCTAGAACTTGGTGCAAGCATGGAAAGATCAATAATCTCATTCATGACTTTAGGATCGATGGGCATACGATCAAAAATTCTCACGCTCCGGCGTGTTTCCAAGACTTTTTTATAGGCAACGCAATCGTCAATCGTTCTGTTCAGAAATTCTGGATTTTCCCCAGTGTTTTGATTCGCAACGGCGTTTAGCGCAGAGTTAAGCCCGTTTTTGTCCCCACTCATTTATTATCTCCAGTTTATTTGAATCTTAAACAGTCAACTTCAACCCAACAAATGGCCCATATCTCTGTCCATTAAGATGGTCCCTGGCACTTTGACATATTCTTCGATATAATTCGAAGAAGAAATGATGGAACAATCAAAAATTCAATCAAATTGAATATTGCAGGGACTGAATGCAACCAGCTCTCCAATCATAAAGGTTGGTGTAGCCATATAAACCAAATAAATGAAGATTCATGAATAAATTGTTTCAAAATGCCATTGACGACCTCAACAAGTTTAAACGTAAAGCGCATATAATCTACGTTTGTTTATCTTTTACACGTGCACTTTGTATCGCTGCACTCATTACACCAATATGGGCGATTGTTGATCCCAACAATCCTGGAATGGCCATTATTCTTGGTTTATTATCGCTATTGATCTTGGTTTCATTTATATCGGTTCATAGATCCTATAAAATTCAACCAACACATTTTTTGTTTCACTTGGACATTCTGAATCCCACCAGTGCCAATTCCCCATTTTACGTTAGTGCTTTCAAGGAAACAGGAACAGTCGATGATGAGTGGACGTCACGAATAAACAGAGAAATTAAAAGAATTAGAGCACTAGAAACGCGTCGTCTAACTGCCATTGCGGGAAGTATGGTGGTGCCATTTTTAGCAACAATACTACTTTGGCCGAAAGCCTATGACGCCTTTAGGGGAATCTTCGACGACGCAAGAGGCATCAGTTCTCTTTTTAGTCCTGTCGAATCTCTTTATGTGATTTCGGGTGCAAAAGACCCTGAAAGTGACGGAAAGCCATTTGATTTAAATGGCTCGAAGCAACTGCTCGAACTTTTGCCTCAAAACATGCTGAAATTTTCTCTACATTCGACTGATTTGATTTCAGGTCAGGGCAGCCCATCTATAGAGATTATACCTACGGAAAAGAATGCAAACACTTTAAACTCTACTATTCAGTTAAGTCCCCAGTTTAATCTAGAAGGAAAGCCCATTGGATGGAGTGTCGAGTTCTCAATATCTGAGTCTTCAGAGATTTTTGCCCGTGGCGACGTCGATAAAAAAATCGTAAGAGTCAAAATAGATAATCCACCCGTGCCAATAGTATCATTGAATATTGAAGGCAATAGTCTACCCAGCCCTTGGCCAGATGAAATGCCACTTCCGCTGAAGATTAAGGTCGACGCTCAAAATCCTCTCAAAAAAGTGTTCTTTAAAATCAGGACCAAACAAAAAGAATCATACGAGAATGTTTCTGCAATCCTAAATGAAACAACATTAGCATTTGAGCAAATATACCCTTTGAGCCTTGAAGCACACATGCAAGAAGATATTATGGAATTTGAGATCATCGCCGCAGCGGTCGACAATGCTCAACCTCAACCCCTCATTGGCCAGAGCCATCCTATCGTGGTTAAGGTGGCCAGCGCCTACGGACGATACAAGGCCGCCTTAACGACGTTAAGTCGTATCAAGACTGCAATTGATACTCTCGCGGATAACACATCTAAAATGGACCCTGAAATCACAAACCTCGCAAATGAGGCCTCAAAGCAGTCCGAGACAACTCCCTTTTTCGACACCCTCGATCGCATGAATTTAGAAGGAATTTTCAGAGAAATTCACGGCGCCAATGACCTCCAAGGACAAGAATTCACTCGTAAAATGCTGGATGTAAATCATAAACTTAGCGAGTTTCTTTACGAACATGAATCACTTGATGACCGAGAACGGGATCGGGACTTCTTTATCGCGATGCGGACTATTTCACGAATTCTTGAAAAGCCTAAATCCTCTCGAGCCGTACCTTTGTCAAATCTTATCAATAGACTTACATCTTTTTTAGATCAGAGAAATGCAAGATGGAAACTCAGAGTAGAGCGCCTAGGTGATAATGTTAAATTGCCGCAATGGCCTAAGATTCGAGATGGAAAACCGTTTCATAGGGGCATGGCTGAAATCAGTAAACTAGATGAAGATGATCAGGCTAACGAAAGTCAGAATCAAATTGTAAAAATAACAAATTTGTACAAAGCCTGGATTGACGAACTGGAATCAAAAGAAGACGAAATTCGAAAAAAGAAAGAGCAAGAACAACAACAGGGATTGGCAAATGCTCGAAATGAATTGAGAGATATTCAACAAAAACAGGATCAAATTTCCTCGAGCCTTGACCGCGCCTCTCAGAGATCGAAGGAAGACTTAGAAACTAAATGGCAATCAGCCAGGCCAACGGAGAATTCAAATATAAAGCAAGCTCAGTCACTTTTGGACCAATTAAAGCAACTGTCTCCCAATGCAGGCGAAAGACTGAAAGGTGCAATCGAAGCTATGGAATCCACAATAGTCAGTGGAAACAGCGGCAACTTTTCTGAAGCTGAATCATTTTCAGATATGGCTGGCAGACTATTGCGAGATGCAGAGCAATCTGCAGCAAGGAGTCAGCAACAGCAGAAGGAGCGAGGTCGAAGAAAGAGAACTACAGGCGATGACTACTTCGGAAATACCATTGTAGGCGGGGACGTAGAAACAAAGACTGAGTACAATGTTGATCCAAGATACCGCGAGGAAATTCTTCGAAATGCAGGCGATGAATCAGATGGAGATGGAGACAAGACTCTTCTGGACAATTATTTAAGGCAGATTCTCAGATAGCCGCAAATCAGGAGTACCGATGACACCAAAGACTTCCGCAAACAGAATAGTCGCCTCTTCTGCAAAATCTATCCAAGCCGAGATTCACATGCCTTTTGCCATTACTGGTGAAACGCTCAATGCGGCAGAATTTACACTAATTCAAATTGTAGATGAGATGGGTCGAATAGGAATCGGTGAAGCTTCACCTCTGAGCGTTATAACCGGTGACAATTCTGAAACTGTTTTGGCAACGGCTAAGGAAATTTTGACCAATTTTGTTGACCATTCTTGCTTAATGGCAATGGCGACTTTGAGACAAAATCGTGATGAATGGTTTGCTACAAGTCCATCTGCTTATGTAGGCGTTGAGACGGCTCTTTGGGATCTTTTTGCAAAGCAAGTAAACTTACCGTTGGCTGCACTTTGGGGGCAGCGAATGAAAGATCGAGTGATTACTGATATAACGCTGCCTTTAACAGATCAGCAAGGAATCGATAAATTTTGGAACCTTTTTGACAGCTACAAATTCAACGTCGTTAAGATAAAGGTATCTGGCCACGTTGACACTGATTTAGATAGAATTCACCATTTAGTATCAAAAGTACCTCATGGCACACAAATTACATTAGATGGCAATCAAGGTTATGAATATGACAATGCCATCCAATTGATCGAGAATCTTTCGCGCCACAATATTATTCCCTTATTTTTTGAGCAACCCATTGCCTCAGACCGATGGTCTGATTTGAAAAGACTTGAATCTGAAACTCGCATTCCTGTTTGTTTGGATGAAACCGTAGTCTCGCCCGAAGATGCCATTAGAGTCGTTCAAGAGAAAACTGCAAGTATGATAAATTTGAAAATCACAAAGAGCGGGATTGAAGAAACGCTCAGAATTATTGCAATTGCTCGCTCCGCTGGCATTGCTCTGATGATCGGAGGCATGCTAGAAAGCGAAATTGCCATGGGAACAAGCCTCCAACTTGCATGTGGTGCAGGTGGAATAAGTCATTTCGACCTGGATACACCCTTCTTTTTTAAAAATCCCATCGCATTGGAAAGTCCTTGGCAACGAAAAAATTCTACTCTTGAATGCCCTAAAAATCCGGGTATCGGACTTGAATTGATACATGATTTCCTGTAGGCTGGACGATTCTTACTTTCAAAAAATTTATTAAGGTCATATAAATTGATGAATCGAATCGCCAAACTATTCCAGAAATTTTATAGTATCTCTGCACTTCCCTTTTATTTTGGCTGGGCATCGATTCAAAAAATATTTTTTGCCTACCATCCTGATTCTTACAATTCATTTAAAGCCCA
>JAPLFV010000293.1:20602-21204 GCA_026390495.1 Pseudomonadota bacterium
TTTAAAGCCCATAGTGAATTCAAATTACTTTTCGAAAAATTTACGGCACACAATCAATTAAACAATGCGGGCGATACTGCTCGGCTTTGGAGCTTCATTCTCAATATAAAACAAGTCATGTCTGAAAATATTGCGGGTGACTTTGCAGAATTGGGTGTTTGGCGAGGTAACACCGCATCTATTTTGGCTCATTATGCTAAAGGTCATGGACGCAAAGTCTTCTTATTCGATACTTTCGAGGGCTTTGATGCTAAAGATTTGGGGGGAATTGATGCGGATAAAACAAAGGAATTTCAAGATACATCTTTAAATTTAGCAAAATCAGTTATTGCCCCGAACGACGGTGTATGCGAATTTATTAAAGGTTATTTCCCTGATTCTGTAACCGATTCCTGCAAAGGTTCAACCTTTTCCATAGTCAGTTTAGATTGCGATTTATACGAACCTACCAAGGCTGGTCTGGAATTTTTCTATCCTCGCATGCAGACCGGAGGAATTTTCCTCCTGCACGACTATTCAAGTTTGTGGTGGACTGGGTCTAAAAAGGCAATTGACGATTTTTGTAAAAACAATAAAGAGTTCATTGTCCTGATGCCCGATAA
>JAPLFV010000293.1:21215-23568 GCA_026390495.1 Pseudomonadota bacterium
AATTCAATCACTTACGTCAGTAGGCCGTCTTAGGATGTAGAAGCTTGTCTATCTGACTTAAATTGCTTTAACTGCTCCTTCAATTCAATTGCCGCCATCGAGTATCCACCATCACTGCCATCGATAAAATGCGTGTGATAACCATTATAAGATGAAACCAAACAGGTAACAATTGCTTCAGGGGAACTGTGGGTACCAAAAACGATCTCACCTCTATCCCGGTATCTGCTCAATGCCAACCTTAGCGCATCCTTTTGATCATTTGTAGCATCAATGACCATTCTCAAAAGACCATCAAATTTTCTGTAATCCGAATTGGCAACAAAATCGGACATGTATCGGCTCCATTCCGTCTTACCAATATCAATCTTATAGGGAAGTATAAATTTGCCAAGAAATGTTTTGAACGTCGTTGCCAGGTGATACCAAATCTTCAATAAACCTGCCTTTGAATGTTTAATCTCGACTTCACGTCCTATCACTTTCCAGCCAACTGACAACTCCATTATATCCTCTCTGACAGGTCGGCACTCTGTAAGATCTCCAAAAATATTATTAATTAATTCAAGAATTGAGTCATAAATTGCTCCGTGTCGGTCCGTATGACTATCAACACATAAGATCAATATTGCCAACTTACAATCTCGAATTGAAGGAACTCCTTTCCATCGACACTCTAGTCCTGAAAAATCGGGTTCGCTTGATGGATGATCACGCGACAAAAGAAAATTGTTGCCCTCAGTTTCTGCTTTAACTAGTCTTTCGGCTTCCTCCCAGCCTCGCCCTGAAAGTGCCGGTTGATTTACAAAATCCGACATTTTGAATTTACCCATCTTCATAAGAAAGCCGTCTTCGACTAGTCGGGAAACAGGAACGAATCCAATTCTCAATTTCAAATTAAATGAGGAAGATGCCATCTCCACTACCCCACCTAATGTCTCTAATACTTTTTGAATATAAAACTTAGGGACAACAAATGTTGCTCCGTCGCCACCAAACACAAAAGGAAACTCGAATGATTTGTCGATATTGCATACAGCCGCTATACATGCCGCGCCGATCATATTCACATCTTTGTATCGTCCGCTTTTAATTGCAACTGTAGATCCTACGATGTCAGCAATGACAATAAACCAATCAACAGGCACCGTCGAATGTCGGCTCGAATCAGCAACATCTTCGAATTTATCAAATGCCTGTAAGTTCTTATAAAACGATATTGATGAGTGGGCTTCCAATCTATTCCTCCATCGATAAAAGCTATATCGATAGTCTACCAAATCTGATCGCAAAATATTGGAATAGGCACCCTTCAATTGCACTGCGGTCTTCAAAGCCAGACAGACTTTGGTAGGCTAAAATTGCCTAGATCATATTATTCCAAAGCGTAAAATTCGGCGCAATTAGAGACATGATCGAAAAACCACCCGATCTCCAATCAATCTAAACCAGTCCCACACTGGAATCTGTCGTTATATGGCTCTCAGAAGACAAACTGTTGATATATCAAAGCAGGATTTCTTAGGTATCGCCTGGCATTTTTTAGTCTAAAATCACGGACTAGTTTTGATAATTTTATGATATCATTGTATTAATATGTTCTTAGTCATTCCGTCATCGCTCTTGGTCGACAGAACTTCTCGGTGAAGTATCGGTAGTATTTAGTCACCCTTTGCACCTGTCGACATTCCTATGAACTTATTTTAAATGTGTTGCAACAAATAATATTGACGTGGCAAAAATGGGTATTAAATCGAAAAACAAAAAAAACATATCGCTTCCATTCCCCCTTCACGTTAAGACCTTTTTACGATGAAATTAGATTGACCTTTAATTGGAAAGACAATTTTGAGGTATTCCAGAATATCGCCAATGATTGTAAAGTCGCATTTGTACCACCTTCTCAAGACATTTCTGTAGAAAGCGTCCTCCAATACGGCCAATTGAATTCAAAACAACATGGTGTACCGTTTAGAACAGAGCCTGGTTTCAAATCCGTACCAGAAAATCATTCTACCTATGTAAGTTGCAAATTTACTGTTCAAAATTCATCAAAACTGATTTCACCTGTCTTGTACTTCGGGCCAGTGTGGGGCCAAACAAGCATCTTCATCAATGGGAAAGTTCGCAGGAGTTTCCCTGCATTTTCGACAATCTCTCTCTCAGTTGAAGAAAGTGAATTGCAAGGCACAGTAACACTTGAAATTATCTCTTTAAATGCGCAAAAAGCTGCAGGCCCTGCATCATTGATTCCCATGGTCTTGCTTCCATCAGAAACTGACATGAGAATCATCGATCGCGATCTCAATTATTTTAGAACAGAAAAGACACTCGTTCCGCTAGGCATTGCCGG
>JAPLFV010000172.1 GCA_026390495.1 Pseudomonadota bacterium
TGTTTGTTTCGCTGAATCAAAACCTAGTCTACCATGAAATCTGGCGATTCAAACTAATCCTACAAAAATAGCCCCAACGGTATATTTTTGTTATTTTGCAATTAAGTTGTGCCCCAGAAATCCACATATCGTCAACAATTTCAATACATGATAACTGGCAAAAATTTTGCACATATGGAAAACTCAGGTCAAGCTTGCCAATCAATGGCCTTCTGACCAACACATTTGCAAGATTGAGAAAGGAACACTGATGAAACTGAATTTCTTTAAGTTTAAGGCCTTTGAAGCACTGGTATTAGCATTTCTGCTCACTGGATCCTTTTCAATACATTCACTGGCGTTGGCAAATTCAAATGAAAGTCGGTGTGATGCCTCTGTTTCACCGACAAAGTGCTCTCTATACGACAATGGTGGCATCGCCAAGGGAAGTTCGGGAACCAGATATTGCGGAAAGGGGAAATGTGATACTGGAACAAGCGGTAGAGTTTGGTGTTCCTCCTCAGTTGGCGGTGGAATCTCCCGCGGAGCCTCTGGATCCCTTTACTGCGGCATTGGATCTTGCGTAACATCCAAATCTGGAAGAGTTTGGTGCTCCGCTGAGTTGCACGGTGCAGCCACTCAAACGACCGATGGAAGTGTTACCTGCAGTAAAAATGGAAGACTTTCTTTGAACAACTGTGTGGAAGGACAATCTGATCTTTGTGTCGAGGGAGAGAAAGACTTCTGTATGTCAAACTAATCCGACATAGGGAACCTCTTTAGTTTAAATGCTAACTCTGTGAAAATTATCTCAAAGGACTTCCTTCAACGAGAAGGGACCACCCTTTTTCAGTAGAATCTAGGTAGACATCAAAACATCTACATTCAATTGTAGGCGCTCTTCCAATTGCGATACTGTTGGATACATTCAGGATTTTGCAGCGATGTTAAATTTGGAATCTCCACTTGATGAATGGCCTGACTGACCGCTTTTTCAACTTTTTTTCCGCTTCGCGTGTAAGGGATATCATTCACCTGAACAATCTCACTTGGAATGTGTCTTGGAGTTAACTGCGCGCGAATCGTCAATTTTATTTTTTGGCGAAGGGTATCGTCCAACATTATCCCTGTTTTCAATTTTACAAACAAAACGATGCGTTCATCATCAAGGTCGTGCTTTCCTACAGCTATTGAGTCAACAATTTCAGGAATGGTTTCGACCGCACGATAAATCTCTGAAGTCCCAATCCTAACACCACCTGGGTTAAGCGTCGCATCACTTCGACCGTACACGATAACACCATGTCGGGGCGTCAATTCTATAAAATCCCCGTGATGCCAAACCTCGCCAGAGTGCAACTTAAAATGTTCAAAATAAGCGGATTTATATTTTATATCGTCCGAGTCTTTCCAAAAACCAACAGGCATAGAAACAAATGGCTTCGTACAAACAAGTTCACCTTTACCGCTCGGTACTCGCATCCCGTTTTCATCCCAGGCTTCAACAGCCATCCCAAGACCCAAGCATTGAATCTCTCCTGAGTAGACAGGCAAATTGGGATTCCCGAGCATAAAACAAGAAACGATATCAGTACCACCACTGATTGAAGCTAAATGTACATTTGGCAAGAAACGATAGATCCAATCATAGTGCATAGGAAGTAGCGGCGATCCGGTACTAAGTACAGTCCTCAATTGTGACAT
Source organism: Pseudomonadota bacterium (assembly GCA_026390495.1). GTDB lineage: Bacteria > Bdellovibrionota_B > Oligoflexia > Oligoflexales > RGVZ01 > CAMDKS01. Next base: position 1,684 of record JAPLFV010000172.1, read on the forward strand.
CGCCCCAAAGACTTCCCTCCAATTGTGATCAGACAAATTTGGAGTCGACATGCAAGAACTCAAAAATTTTGGGCTCGTTCCAAAATGAGTCACTCGCTCATTTGAAACGATATTCCAAAGCATTTTTATATTTGGATAACTTGGCGATCCATCAAACAGTACGACAGATGCTTTGACCGAAAGAGCTGAAACCATCCAGTTCCACATCATCCAACCGCAAGTTGTAAAAAAGAATAACTTGTCCCCTGGACGAATATCCGAATGTAACATCAATTCTTTCTTGTGCTGTAGGAGCGTACCACCAACACTATGGACTATGCATTTTGGTAGACCAGTTGTTCCTGACGAAAATAAAATATACTGAGCATCGCCAAATTTTCGCTCTACAAACTCCTGTTGATCGCGCCCGATTGATAAATGTTCAAATCCGCCACAGACCTGCCAAAATTGATCATGACTGCGATCATATTGGTCGCATACAATCACTTCTGGCATTCGATCAAATCGATTTATTGCTCGGCGTGCCGCTTCCATCGATTGAATATTCTTGCCATTGTATCGGTATTGCCTTGTTACAAAAATAACCTTGGGTTGAATCTGACTAAGGCGATCAAAAATTCCAGATTCCCCAAAGTCTGGTGAACAAGAAGACCAAATAGCCCCGAGGGAAGCTGTGGCAAGCATCGCTATGACAGCCTCTGGCCCATTTGAAAGGACGCCGGCAACCGTGGAACCAGGTTCAACATTTTTTGTTTTCAAAAAATCAGCGCAACGACTCACTGCATTTCTCAGCTGTGTGGCCGTCAATTCAATCGACTCCATATCTTCATAAAAACATTTGAGTACCGGCAGGTCAGAATGTTCTGGCAACAAATTCTCAGCAAAGTTCAAAGTTCCACCTTCAAACCAAGAAACACCTCGCATTCGATGCATAGGGGTAGAACCGGGCAAAGCTCGGTCAGGTAGAGATTTCCACTTTATTTCTACAAACTCTGCTAGAAGTGACCAAAATTCTGGCGCACTTTTAACCGACCATTCGTGGAATTCTATGTAGCTAGAAAAATGTACCAGCACCTTCGATTCGATAAATTTTTGAAACGCTGTCATTAAAGAGCTATCCCGAAGCTCTTTGCTAGGGGACCACATAAGATTGACCATGCCCAAACATTCCTTGACTAAAATTTTCCGCGACGAATTCTTATCGCCCAGTTTTATCGAGCATCCTGGCAATCTCGCGCAATCGCTCCATTCCTTTACCACTCACCTGCGGCGCGTCGTCACCAGCTGCAGTCTTAGCGGATACTTTACTCTCATATGACATCTTTGCAACCGCCTTAGGCGTTGGTGCTGCCTTATGATGACCCTCTCGCACCATATGAGCAGTATCGTCCTTTATTTTGGATTTCTGTAGGATTCTACTCTCAGCACTAGGTCTCGGTGACTCAAGCTTACTCAAAGCACCAGGTTTTTCAATCGGTGGCACATGACTTCTTACAACAGCACGAACGACATCAAACTCATCTCGTCTAGCTTCGATCAGGCTGCGGCTTACACCAAAAATATTTGCAATTTTTTGAACATCTGTTTCTAGTTTCTCCATTGCTCTCTTGAACATTCCGCGAGGCATGATTAAAGCAGCAGCAAAACGATCCGCTTCTAACTCAGCAGCACGTAGTGATTGATCAGGATCGTCTGCCTCAATTGAATGTGTATAGCGACCAAGTGGGGAGATTGCTTCTCGAAATCCGCTCGCAGACCACTCTGCTCGCGCGATTCGCGGCTGAATGTGCAATAAGAAATGTCCAAGCAAATGAGCCAGCAAAAAGGATTCTTCTTCGTCTGTAAGATCTTCTTGAATCGCAATCGAGCAATGTATGGAACCTCTTTCGTCACGGACTGCAATCATTCCTTTTTCAGCCAGCCTCATCCTGTTAACAGGAATGCCAAATCGTCGAACAAGCGCTGACATGTCCACCCTTGGTTTGGCAGCATTGGACCCGCAAAAATATTGTCGAATTAATATCGCAAGCTGCTCAAAGTCTCTTTTATCTGCAGCTACCGCTATTTCAGGAAAAATGGCAATCATAAAGCACCCCCTGTTACCTCTATTCTATCATGAAACCCATTTCGTTAATAACCGACGCAATACTATGAAATCATTGATACATTCAGGATTGCTAACATTTGCCGTTTGTTTTCCGAAATCCTCCTTAAGCGCACTAAGTAAGGTATTTGCTTTATTGTCGATTAACCAGGGCGCTAAAAGTGAGGATTTATGGGACAGTATCAAGTGAAACTAAAAGAGAAACGTCTATCCGCCAGAAAGAAACTTACGGGACTCATGCCCGGAAAATTTCAAATCGAAGGCAAAGATGTTTCTGCAAGACCTGTCGATATCTCTAACCACGGTCTTGGGATACTGGTGGCGAAGGAGTTCAAAACAGGGTCATTGGCGACACTGCAAATGAAAGATAAAAAAATTGAGTTAAAAATTATGTGGAGCCAGCAGGATTTCGGCAAAAACGATATGTGGCGCTATGGATTGGGCACTCTTGATGGTCAAGACGATTTGGAAAAAATCTTTGAAAGTAGCGGCTGCCTTAAATAGAAGTGAACACAAAATAAGCTGCATTTTTAATTTTGCTAATCAAACAGGCATTTTATAATTGTAGGATTGAGTCCTCTAAGATAGAAATAATGGTCCATCACGTCAAATGACCTTATTCACTATTTTAGAGGACTCTATGTTTTTATATAACTTAAAGTTTTGGTCTGGTTTCTTTAAATTTGCTATTGTCCTTTCAATGCTCGTCAACACGAGCTCTTGTCGTTTTAAGACTGACCGTGACAATGGTCAAAATAATCCCGATCCGACTCCAACACCCTCACCGAATCCTCCCCCTCCAGGTGAACGACTGTTTTTAGGCGAAGATGAAAGTAATTTCAGTAAATCTAAATATTGCCCCTCAACAAGACCGCCTGAAGCAGACAACCCAACACCTCCACATTTCTTTGATATAAGTTTGCTCAATGAAAAGCTAGCAAGTGAGACAGGCCTCAATGGGTGGATCCATGGCGCGGTGCATCCTTACAGACAATATCTTTTTACCTATCGCAAAGAGGACCCTGAAGATTTTATGGCATTTTTCAAAGCTGAACAAATGTCCATGATTGGTGCCACTAAGGAGATCTGGGATACTTTTAAATCACTAAATCGGCACGACAAAGTAAGACTAAAAGGAAAAGTTTTTGAGAATGGCAGCTCTATACGGCATTTGCTGATTTCGTCTATCGAAGTTACTAAAAAATATGCAAATCCCCCCGAGAATTCCTACTCATTTGATCCGAGTGTTTTTAAAGGTAAAGAGTCCGCAACAATTTTTGGTCAAGTCCACGCACTTGTTGACTCTCCGGACCATGGACTTGCAGTTGTTGTAGAACGCAATCAATACATTTTCCCCATTGCAGTGGACAAGGCCCATGAAGACGTCGCGAAAACGCTGTTTAAAGGGGATATCGTCAATATTGATTTCTTGATAAAAGCGGCTGAAGGAAGACAACCACATTTTGTCACAGATTCTAAGGTTGAAAAAGCGATTACGATCGTGGATCCCTTAGTCAACTGTCATGGAGTCCAACGGAGCGTCGAAGGACACCTAGTCAAATTTTTGAAGAGCCCAGCAATATCGACTGATGTCTATGCAGTCCGCGTTGTAGACGGCAATGGAATTGCGCGCAATATGACGTTCTTTCCAGGAGTGGATCCAAATTCAGAAGCATTCGGCACCATCTTCATGGCAGTTTCTGCTAAAGCTAAACAAGCGTGGGATTCCGCTTCAGAAAAGGAAGGCGTTGTACGCAACTATTTCGAGAAAAAGACCATAAAGGTCATTGCCAAAGGTAAAATTAATGTTGTCTCAACAGAGCAGGCCAATGCACAAGTTTATCTAAACTCCGCTGATGATGTTGAGTTTAAAGTTGAACCGTAGATATGAATAAATCGAATCGTTATTGTTGGCTCACGAATCCCAACAATAACGACTAAAGATTCATTTGAGCTGATAAATTTTATCTCTTGCGCCCTGCAGTGATCTAAACAAGGTTACGACCTCTGCAGGCAAAATTGGTTCCGACCCTGTAAAATTCGACCAAATCCGTTTTTTGCCATCATATATTGAAGCCATCTTGCGAATGCCGGCACTTGCAGGAATCCCAACGGATTCATAGTTGTACTTAAGAATATTTTCTGATTCATCAAAAAAGTACCAATGATGACTCGCCCAAGTCTCATGCCCAACCGTAAACAAGGCCGCTTCGAGTTTTCCATTGGACTTATTGACAAAAAATTGAATTCCGGGCGGTGCGTCCTCAGACACGCCCCTTTCCTCCACAGCGAGGATTTTATATTTGTCTTTTGATGTTCCTTTTTGAATGCTTTCAACCTTAGCATTAACTGCCGAAATCTTGGGGCTAGTACCCGATGGTGAGGCTGCGCCATTCAATGTGAGTAAGGCCAACAATGTGACTGTAGCCACAAACATAAATGATTGATTCCGTGCTTTCACGACATCGCTCCTTGATGATGGATTGCTCTATATTCGATGAGCCATTCAAGTTTACTGATCTTTGCAAGATACCATGGTAGCGTAGTTTACTCCTCAAAGGCAGTCAAATTGGCATCAAAAAAAATATCTCGGAGATGAAATCTACCGAATCCATGGTAAAAGATTCATGAGATCAATGAAGATTTCAATTTTTGAAGGAGAGATTATGAAATTTGCCGGAAAAATAGCCTTTGCAGTCCAAGCTATCCTATTTAGCACAATGTCATTTGCTGCCCCTGAAGATCGTGATGTTTACATTTTGAATGTAGATTGGATCCATGCCGCAGCGAGTCACTCCACAAACATTCAAGGTTCGGACGTAAAGCTTTATCGAAATTATATAAATTCGTCTGAATCTTTGGGTCACGTCCGCGTTCGCATTGTTGGCGCATTTGCTCAAGACTGTGTTGCTATGGCCTCTCAAAGTGCTTCTGGAAACGCTCAGATACATTTGTTTACTGATCGAAATTCTGCACGATATGAAATTAGCGAACTACCAACCTATATCATCAATGCAAGCGCTGTTCGCAGTTGCGGCTTAAAGAAGAACAGGTAAGCAATCCAGTTAGTTTAAAAACTAAAGATCGCCAAGAAAGTTAGTTACAGACTGCGCCCAAGCTCCTTCAGCTCGGGCGCATTTTTTTTCTTTGCTTACGAGTACACCTTCACTTCAATATCCATTCTTTTGTCTCTTAAATTATTTCGATAACCCCCCAGAATTTTTTCTACTTTGCGGAATGCAGAAATCAGCATATAAAAATGCTTCTATCCGAGAACAAAATGCAATCAGCATAGATTTTATACTATTTGCTGATATTGCTATTGGCATAGGGCTTCGAAAGTCAACCCAGAGGAAATTTTTTAAGAAATGTAAGGACGATGACTACAAGTATCAAAGATCAAGATTCAAGACAATCTCTGGAATTGGGATTGGGATTGGGATTGGCATTAGTCACAGGCGGTTCCAGAGGAATTGGACGATCCATTGCCCTGAGACTGGCCCGTGATGGTTGGACTGTTGCCATTGCATATGCCTCCAAAGTCGAAGAAGCCAATGCCGTAGCCACAGCAATCACTGACACAGGTGGTCGTGCATTCATTGTCAAGGCTGACATCAGTCAATCAAGCGAGGTCACTCAACTCTTTCAGACCATTGGAAGACGTCCTGAACCGCTAAAGGTTGTCGTAAACAACGCTGGCGTAAATTCCGAGCGGCCTATGAATATGGTGGAAACTTCCGATGAAGAGTTCGATCGGCTTTTTAATATCAATGCCAGAGGTGCATTTCTTGTCATGCGCGAAGCCGCAAGATCAATTGACCGCAATGGGCGGATTATCAATGTATCGACATCAGTAACTAAGCTTAACCTGCCTGGTTACTCTGCATACGCTGGCAGCAAAGCGGCCGTTGAATCTTTTACTAAAATTCTATCAAAAGAACTTAGAGGTCGGAATATCACTGTCAATGCGATCTCCCCTGGACCCACTGACACTGACCTGTTCCGACAAGGAAAGACAGAAGCCGACCTCAATCGCTTTGCAATGATGTCGCCCTTAGAACGACTAGGCACTCCAAATGATATTGCTGGCATTGCCTCGTTTCTTGCTAGCAATGACGGCAGTTGGGTCAATGGACAAGTCATCCCCGTAAACGGCGGACTGATTTAAGGTCAATTGATAAAGCAAAAAAATGAAAGGCGCTCAAACGAATTTACCATTCTTAGGCTGGTGATGTCGGACTGAAACTCAGTCATGGTTTCAAGACTTTGATACTAGAAGCTCAACAATCGAACTTATAAGAATCAAACTGCCCACAACTTCTAGAATGACTCGATACCATTTTCTAAATGCGGATTCTGAAAATCGATCCAACAAGGCTTTCCCATGATGAGTGCCCACAATGCTTGCTAGACAGGCCAGTAGAAGAGTCAATAGAAATGTCAATTCAAGCGGGGATGAAGATTCACCTTTAAATCCAATAGCGATCCAAAAGTAGCAGACCTTGGCCAGATGGGAAATGGTTTGGGATGCCGCTTTGGTGGCGACGATTTGATATTTCGACATCGAAGTCTGCGCAAAAAAAGCATCTAAAACAGGACCAGCGGCGCCTGCAGTCAATTGTGAGACACTCATTAATATCCCACAAGTTAATGAATGGCTTGGCTTTGCAAAATTGAGTGCCAATTTTAACCTATCCATCAAGCGGGGCAAGAATGCCACACATCCAAGACTGATCCCAACTAAACTCTTATCGGGTTGAAATGAGACCGCAAATGAAACCAACACACCTATCAGAAACCCAACACAATAAGTTGTTAAAGGCCCCCACACAATGCTTTGACGTATCAATATGGCTCGGGTGCCATTAGCGACACATTGAATCACACCATGGGCAATCATCGCTAATGACACTGTAAGAATTGAATTTAAAATTCCCATCAGTATCAAACCCCCTGCCATTCCAAAAACTGCGGAAATAAGCGATGTAATCCATGCCGAACAAATCAAAGCAGCTGCGATCTTAAAAGCACTTAGGGTTGGCAAAATCATTGGACCTCCAAAGGTTAAGTAAGTCTCTACTTCACTTTACGGCCATGAATACCTATGACATAATCGAATTATTACATTTATATTAACAACAAAAAGTGATTAATGGTGCATTATGAACGAGCCAATCAATTTGCCAAACTTCGAGCTTATAGAAGCCCTTCGTGCCTTTGTTTTACATGGCACCACTGCAAAAGCTGCCGTGGCACTTAGACTTTCACAAGCAGCCATCAGTAAAAGACTTGGCTGCCTTGAAGACTGTGTAGGCTTTCCAATTTTACACCGACAGGGTCGAAATGCAGTCGCAACAGCTGAGGCGCTCACATTTCTAAATACTGTTGAGCCTCACATGACTGCGATTCGAGATGCAATCTACCAGTCAAAATCAATGAAAAGAGAACGCCTCAAAGTCGCTCTTTCCGAATCCATCGCCCTATCAGGGGGTGCCGTCTGGATTGCTGATTTTCAAAGACTCTATCCACATATTGATGTTGAGTTGCACGTCCATCGCGCACCAGTTGCCATTCAAAATGTAGCCTCAGGAAATTATGATGTTGCAGTCACTCCCTTTTGGACCAGGACCCCAAAAAGTCTTGAAGTCACCGAGATCGGAAAGGAGCCTCTAGTTTTGCTTTCTAGAAGTTCGAATCAGCAAAAATTCGAAGTCATTACAATTGAAGAGTCTTCAGCCACTTGGAGCGATCTCGATGATCAGTTAAAACGCGCCCTCAAGCAAACGAATGTATCCATTGTCATCAATCAAAGAATTGAATCTTTTGCCACAGTCGTTCAAGTTGCAAAGGCAGGCCTACTCGATGGCTTAGCGCCACTTGGTATCGCTAGAAGTTTGGCCTTTCCTCCAGACAAAACTCTGGATGTATTTTCTGGAAAGCTAAAACGAAAAACGATTTTGCCCTGTCGCTAAGATAGATTTTCAAAAATCGGGCTTTTCAATTCGATCCACGAACAGACCTGAAATTTTACACTAAAATTATCTGGAGTTTGCTTAGTCAATTTGAGGCTCCTAATGAGAGGCGTATACAAATTCTGCATCAAATAGATAATAGAGACCTTCTATGATAGCTTGATACTCACAAACATTAAAGGGACCTCAGTATGAACTTATTGCAAAATGAAGTCATCATTCGTGGGCTTAACAAGAATAATGGAATGATGATATTACGACGCGCAAAAATCGAAGATTTGGATGATATTCTAAATCTCATTAGTGATGGCAGTCCACCAGGCGTTAAAATATCTCCTACTGAAAAATCTGACAAATCCTACGTGGAAGTGTTTCACTATATTGACCAGCAACCCACCTACCTTTTAGCAGTTGTTGAAGTAGACCAAAGAATCATTGCAACCTTTCAGCTAGTATTCTTGGCATTTCTGGCTGGTGGAGGTGCACAAGATTGTCAAATTGAATCAGTTCATGTAGCCAGAGACTTCCGGGGTCTGGGAATAGGTGGCCTTATGATTGAATGGGTCATTCAACTTGCTAAGCAACATAAATGCCGCCGCGTTCAGTTAACGACTAACAAATCCAGAGTTGATCCCATGAAGGAGCCAAGTACAATCTAAACCCATAGAGTTGATTTTAACAGTCGCATTTTGCAAACCAAACGCGCGAAATCTCACTATTCTTAAGCACGAGAATGACTATTCGCAACCTGAATCAAATCTAGAATTCGCATAATCTTGGTTTGTACAACCTCAGGGTATGATTCAGGCAAGCTTCCTGTGCCATTTTGAAAATCCAATTTTGAAGATAGATCGTGCCTACCGCCAATCAAAGGATCCATCAAAAAGTGAACTCTCAAGTTCGATAATACTGAACCTAAAGATTCCTTTTGCTGAACAATCTCTACATGAATGGGGATGGTGACGTTGCCATAGAAACTTCCAAAAATGGACTCCTCATAGCAGAGGCGATTTTGAAGCCATTGGCCCCAAGTGGGTAGGCCTTCCACTATGGGTCGATATTCACTAGGGGTAGCCCGGTCAGGCTGGACGTCTGCCATTTTAGAATAAGTTTTTATAATCAGGGCATTAGAGTCAAAACCATGAAAACTAAATTCCACAGCTACGCCCTCAAATTTAGTTACAACATCCTGCACCTTCAGCGAGACGTCTAGATCCCTTTGAGTCTGCAATTGAGATATAGGCCCTCTAATCCCCCAAGTAGACTTATAATCAGCTATCAATGTTAAAAGTTCCTTAACCGCAAATCTCAAAGGGTTGGCCTCCATCGAGAATCAATCTCCTTGTCAAACTGACTAGTTTGGTCTAGAACCGCGCCAACAAGACACATTTGGCAAACACTTAATTCTTTTAGGTAACACCTAACTGCCCCCAAACAAGATTTTAAGGAGAGGTAAAAAATGAACTACAAAAAAATTCTAAATCCTATGATGATGCTGTCATCACTAGCTCTATCGTCTCACATCTTGAGCGCACCACAAAATTTAGATTCTGCAAATTTTGATAAAGTCATCTGCCAGCAAGTCGCTGGTAAAACCCTTCAAATCGTAACTCTCAATGACGACGTCCAAATATCGCTCATCTCTTTTAGCGGCAAGACATTGGCAAATCTCAATTTTGTTACTTCTGATTGCCACTTTTCTAAAAACTTTGAAATAGCCTTTCGCTGCGAAAATCAGCTTCACTCTTTCAGCTTAATCAGAAATCAATCTGACGGCCATGGACGTCGTTCTTACTCAGACGTTGAGGTGAAAGCATTTGACTTAGCCACATCGCCAACCAAAACCTTAATAGATGACATCTTTAGCACAAGGTCCGTGCAGTCCGGTAAAGTTGCTCGTTGTACGATCAATGGAAATTTTGAAATTTTATAATTTGGTGGCTTAGTATGGCCACTCTACCAGTGAAGTGTTGAAAGTCCCAATCGCAAGGCTATCGGTATTTGTTTCATCTACTGGGCTGCTGCCTTCATAGATTTGACGAATGCTCCCACACCAATGACTCCTTTAAGCTTCCAAGGGAAAATCAAGGAACCCTGCTTTTCCCAAAGAAACACCAATGGAATATCTTTGGAAATATCCACAGACTTTGACAGATTTAATGCTGAATTTACAGATACCACAACCTCGCAGGCAGCTCTTTCACCTTGATACAGGCATTTAGACGGCATCAATGCCGCCAAGATAATTGACTTTGTACTAACGAAATTTTCGAATTTTGCCTGCGAACCATACATAGTCTGAATCCAAAAACGCAAAAAATTTAAAGATTGAGTTTGCACTTCCAGTTGCGCTTTCATTGCGGCATCATCGTTCATTTGTTTGGATGACTGTTGAGGCTCAAGCACATCCTTAAAGGCTTCCACTAAAATTCTCTTTAAGTCCTGCGGATTCAATCTAAGCGTATTAGCCACGAGTGCCAACTCTGCTTCTCCCGACTCATCGATCACATCTTGAACGACGGTTTCAACCAGGTCATCGGTCGAGACAATACGACTAAAGAACAGTCCGCTTTGAAAGTAAGCCGAGGCGCAAATGGAGATCAAAGATATTTTAGGAGAAAATTGATGAAAAACTCCCAATACTAATATCGAGACTAAAGGGAAAATGCATAAAAATTTGAGATAGGAATTTCGGTTTTTAGACTGTAACAAGACTTAAGAATCCTGAATGAGATGGCGCCGGATAACGAATATTCGCGGCAGAATCAATATCGACGTGCCGCGAAAATTCGGGGAAAAACATACTTAGACCTGAGATCCTTCAGGGCTAACGCCCTTCAGGACAAGTCGCCGGCGTTTCGCGCCAGCGACTATTTAGATTCTGATGAAAAAGGGTTAGTTCAAGGCGCGAGGAGAAAAAAGCGGAGTGTATTCAATATACTCGAGCATTTTTTTCGACGAAGTAACGCAGAAATCTCCCTTTTCAGCAGAATCTATTTAGAAACAACGCACTGATTGACGCTCTTTTGAGTGATCACTCGACTTACTTTTTGAGTTTGACCTTCATGAACAGTTGTGTAGTCAATCGACACTTGAGTGTCATTCAATCGTTTTATCGCAACCGACAATTCCATAGACTCATCGCGTTCACTGAATTGAGGCCCTTCGTTTTCAGTAAGCTTTACGTTGCTCGACGCAGTCACTTTAAACGCAATAGACGGTGTCGATCCTGCTTGTAGAGACGCCAATGTATCAAATGAACCTCGCAGGTTTTGTGTATCATTTGAATCTGGAACGACTATATTTGCATTCGCCGAGGCCTTTGCTCTAAAACTCAAAGTGGAGTTCGCATCATTGACTGATACAGCAAACTCGCCTTTTGTATTTACATTATCATTACTGTCTTTTGCAGCTAAGTTCAAATCGTAGCCAAGAGCAATGACGGCGGATGTGTCATTTGCGCCGACTCCAATACTTGCTGATCCACTTGTTGTTAGATTAATATTTCCACCTTCAGCGGACTGCTCGTTGTCTACTAACCTTCGCAAAGCACTTATTGTTCCAGATGAATTTGATGATTGAGCACTACCTTTCACTGCAATCTTAGAAAGATCCATCGTATAGACAACAGCAAATTGATCTGTTGGACCTGACTTAGTAAGGCCTTCAGGAGGAGCCGTCTCAATTTCGACAATCGCCTTAGCAGCACTTTTTAGGGCTTGAGACGAGGCCAGATAGACCTTGTTAAGTTGGTTGATATTGCTTGGACATCCTGCACTGTCCTCTAATGAAAACTCAGGCATGCCTGTGCCACTGCCACGTCCGCTTGGTAATTCGGGAAGTTTGATTTCAACACGCCTGGAATATGATCCAGACAAAAAGTTTTGAACCTTAACGGCATCAAGCAATTGCACTGATCCAACTGAATTTGACAAAGAATGCGATGTAGAATTTGATGTTGTCGACGAGTTAAATTTCGTCATCTTTGTTTGGCCAAATTTATCTGCGCTTGAATTCAATTTAGTTTCAACTTCAGTGGCATTATTTGCAGTATTTTTAAAATTTTCACCAGCAACCAAACCAATAGCTGGCGTGGATACGCCACCACCAGACGAAGAGTTTTCCTCGTCTTTAATGCAACCGACAAAACAAAGACTTCCAATTACAATTCCAGAAAAAACTGATCGCATAGTATCTCCAAATACAAAGGGTTACACTTTTGAACGCGCTGCTTATTGAATGAGCATTTCGTGCCATAGACGCTACCACGATAATTTTTAAACCGCCATATGATAGAATACCCACAACAGTCATTTTTATAGTCTATCGAAGCTGAAAATAATCCTTTTCAGACTTCTTGAAAGCAGGTTATCAGATGCGGCATCGCTCCATATTTCTACCTCTGCTGATCATATTTCTAGTCTTGTCGTTGGCAAACGCAGGTCTCGCCATTTTGATTGCGTCCCACCTAGCACTTACTCCTATTGAAGAACGACTGCTTCAAGCATCAGCATTTCTTTTTTTTGCCCTACAAATGATTGCACCCTGCATTCAAATGTTTACGAGAAAAGGATTTTCCCCAAACAAGTTCTGGGAGATTCTAAATTGGTATTCTTGCGTTGCACTTGGGGCTCTTTCAACTATGGTTGTAACAGCTGTCGCTCTTGAGTTACCACTAGCTATCGCGATCCAGTTCTATCCTAAACTTCAAACCCATAGCCTGTTTCACGTTATCTGGATCGCAGTTTTTGGCACCATTGCTTTCGCGACGTTGACAATCGGCGTTGCTCAGGCAAATGTGGGTCCAAAAATCAAAAAAGTTCATGTTCCGATTCAAGGATTGCCAAAAAGTTTCGATGGGTATCGGATCGTACAAATATCTGATCTTCACGTGAGTGCACTTATCGGTCGCCGTTACACTCAGAAGGTCGTCAATACGATAAACTCTCTTGACGCTGACATTGTTGCCCTCACAGGGGATTTTGTCGATGGTTCAGTTGATCAGCTACGTTATCGAATCGCTCCACTTGCAGATATAAAACACAAAGACGGTCGATATTTTGTGACTGGAAACCATGAGTACTATCACGATGCGCTTGAGTGGATCGACGAACACCGAAGGCTAGGAAATCAGGTATTGCTCAACGAACACAAGTTGATTTCGCGCGGCGATGATAAAATCGCAGTTGCGGGCACTATTGATCGGGCCGGAAAGTATTTTATTAAAGAGCATAAGGAAGACATATCTAAAGCCATTGAAGGCTTAGAACCTGAAATCATAAAGGTCCTCTTGGCTCACCATCCAAATTGCCACGATGAGGCAGCGGCAAAGGGAATCCACCTCCAGTTGTCAGGACACACTCATGGAGGCCAGTTCTTTCCATGGCAGGCCATTGTTCGACTAGTACACACACACTACAATGGACTATCTAAACAACGCTCTATGTGGATCTACGTCAATCCGGGTACAGGGTTTTGGGGGCCGCCAATTCGCACGACAATTCCTGCTGAAGTCACCTTACTGATACTTAAAGCTGTTGCTTAAGATGGAAGCCTTCTAAAACAACGACTGGATAGCTCCAAATCAAAAACATATTGACGACAATTAGATCGTATGCTATTTAATTGTATACGATTTAAATGATTGACGCTATCAGTCACATTGTACTCGCCATTTTTTTTGAGCTATTATTGTTTGCAACATTTACATTTTTATAGGGATTTAACACATGACAACAAAATTAGAAAAAGTTCTTTACACAGCAACTGCAACAGCCTTTGGTGGGCGCGATGGCAAAGTTGAAACAGACGACAAGGCCCTGCAAATCAATGTCGTTCCACCAAAAGCTCTGGGTGGATCTGGTGCCGCCGGAACTAATCCTGAGCAACTGTTTGCCGCTGGATACTCCGCATGTTTTGGCAGCGCCCTAGCCCACGTTGCAAGAGCACGCAAGATAACAACTGGACCGGTTTCAATCACAGCAAAGGTAAGCATCGGACCTGTCGGCCAGGGGTTTGGACTATCGGCACACCTAGTTGCATCAATTCCCGAAATGCCTAGAGCAGAGGCCCAAGCACTCGTCGATATGGCACACCAAGTATGCCCATATTCAAATGCCACTCGCGGGAATATTCATGTTGAGATTTCTTTGGCATAAAGTCGAGTATAAATCTCAGTGACCAAATGAACGCTTGTACTTGGGAACAACGAAGAGGAAACTGTGGCTAGCTTGAATCTGAATGAACAATTTTGTTTTTCTTTATACAGAGCCTCAAGATCTGTCATTCGCCTTTACGGTCCATTGTTGAAATCCCTGGGCATCACCTATCCTCAATATCTGGTGATGTTGGTGCTTTGGGAAAAGCAGAAGGCCAGTGTGAAAGAAATCGGAATTCAAGTTGATTTAGACTCGGCCACCTTGACTCCGCTCATCAGAAAATTGGAAGATTTTGGATTTGTTTCTAAATCTCGCAGCACCACTGATGAGCGAATTGTCGATGTCACTTTAACGCCAATCGGAAGATCTCTGAAGGCTAAGGCTCAAAAGATTCCTGAAGGCCTCAAACTCCTATTACATTTAAACTCACCTAAAAAATCGCCACTTGATTATAAGAGTATAAAGCGCGATCTAGATCAACTCTTCCGACAGATCGAGTCATGAGCGATGAAAATTCATCTTTCTAACTGGAATAACTTTGCATTTACAAAACTCTGTGGTTGGCTGGCCGTCCACGTGGCGTTAACGCAAGCGGCCCTAGGGCAAACTCGAATATTGCCACCCTTTGTTAGAGTGACTTCTGACACTATTGAGGCCCAAGATTCTGTAGGCGTCATAAATATTGAAGAGGCTCAAAGGAATCGAAACTCAAAACTTAACCGACGACTCCAAGATAAATTTCGGCCTAGTGCCAATGACGACCAAATCAAACAAACATCCACTGACTTTGGCCTCGAGATTCCCATACCTCTTGCTGCTGGTGTTGCAATGCCGTTTGTCTCTGCCAAGCAAACAACTCGCCAAACGAATCAATTTAAGCGATCACAACAATTCGAGCTTGGGATGCTTCATCACGCGGCAGAAGGAGCTCCTCTTTGGAAAGCTTCTCTGGGCTACTGGCGTGATCACAACCTTCACGAAGCTGCTATAACTAATTTGTCTCTCAATCTTGAAAAATTGTTTCCTGTTTTGAGACCAAACAATTCAGATCGACTCGATTCATGGATTCGACTTGAAGGCATTCATGCAACTTCAGACTCCTATTTGCCCGTGCCTGAATTAGGCTGGACGTGGCGGTCGACCCAGGGGGCCGTGTTTGATTTCATTTTTCCAAGGCGCATCATGATAGGCTATCACGAAGACGAATGGACAGGTCTCATTGGTTATCAAGAAGACAACTTTTACGAACTTCGAGACAGTACAAAAAAAACCATGAAAAACTCTAAAATGAAACGAATTGTATTCGAGGCCCAAAGGAACATTGTAGAGTCACTATCCATGCATTTTTCTGCCGGAATCACGTCCAAATCTAGCCCTTCAATTTCTGCCGGGATGAAGTGGCAGCCGACGTTTTAACTCAATGACAACCCTCTAAGCAGCTCGTATCGTGATGGCTAAGCCTTTCTCTTTTTGCAAACTGCAAATTTCGGCAAAAGCGCGATAACTCAACGTTTTGAATCTACTGACTATTGGCACTGTACATTTCTCTCCCTAATCTACAAAGGTAAGTAACCAAAAAGCTAAATATCACGAACGTGACATCTGAATCGAATTTGCTACAACGTAATTTCTATACCGCCGTACAACTCCGATTCAATGAATTCTACGTGTATTGTCTTCGCGATCTGATCCGGCAACCTTTACCAGTTTGTTATATAGACCCAATGTCAGAAACGTGGGCGCCCACTGACCGACAAAATTGCTATCCTGTTTGCGACCAAAATACTGTAAAGCAGCGGAAATACCGATTGAACCTAATGCAAGCCACAGAAAACTATCAGATGGCAGCTTCGCGGTTTGATTCTCAATGGCTTTTGCTAAGTGACCTTCATTGTGTTGTTCATTTTTAGAAATGTCTTTTACAAATTCTGGTGTATTCATGATTGTGCTCCAAAAAAATAGTTTAAACTTCAAATACAAAATTATTTTCGCAATCTATATTGAACCCTAAAGCAAAATTTGTGCCGTTCCAGAACCTCTTAAATTTCGGAAGACTGTCATCAGATCCAAACAAATTCGAAGAGGAGATCAAAAACATTTTTTTACCTGCATTGCAGGTCACATCAAACATTGACCTCCCGACTTATACTACTACCCTTGGTTCCGAGGAGAGCAAGACGAGAGGAGGAGGAAGACGGAGTTTCCTTGGCGTAAATCAGCATTCCCCGCGACGAAAAAACCAGTTATCGTCGAAACTTAGGTAGCATTACTAACCCGAGACCAAACCCAATGCATTTATAAAGAGTGAACCTTCATTTGATATTTACTCAGATCATCGATAGGAATGAAAGATCCATGAAAAGTCCCATTGTTTGAAAATGTTAGTGGGATGTTCTCCCAAGAATCCGAGTCGTCCTTTCTTAGCATCACGATCATTGATGTTTCCACTGAGTTTTGCATGCCATTGCCAACCAGCGTCATATTAATGCGGCCTTCCTTTTGTTCAAAGAAAAAGAATTTCAGAGTAGGCAAATATTTTAGATTGTTTGCGGCTATTTGAGTAGGCTCGAGTATCTCGAAATTTGCGACATATTCGACATTCGGAGACGTCTTAGAATCAGCCATTTGGAGGACATACTTTCCAATGCTCAGTGGAATTTTTTCAGAAAGCTCGCTCAGTCTTGCATTGCCTGATTTTACTACTTCGCCTTCGATTTTCGCTATTGAATAAACAAATGGTGTTAGGCGGTTTTCACCCATCCTCATCACAGTTCCGGCTAACACACCTTCCAATCCCGAACCGGCCACCGCAAATAGAGGACCCACTGGCCACTTTGGGCCAATCCCGATTTTCTGCGGGCTAACATATTTGTAAAACTGATGAATTGGTTGAAAATTTTCAACCATCGTGGCCTCTCCAGTGGAATTGAAACCAACTTCAAGTGAAAAGAAGTCGCTCACATTATCACAGAAGTTTCCAGGCGTCGGTGAGATTGAAGGTACATGCTTCGCTGTCCATGTGAGTATTGGTAAGGTTTCGCTTTTGCCAACCGCAATGCTGCTGCCACCAAGGTATGGGCGTGAACCAAAAGAAATGGTCATATCTTTTAAACTGAGCGAATGCTTGTTACATGAGTATGCTGGCCATTGGCCATTTTGCATTACAGGATGAAACTGTGTCAGTTGGTACCCGTTCGTAGGTAAAACAGCAATATGATCCAAACCCATGCCAACGATGGGCTCAACGACTAAGTGATTGATGTCATTCTCAGTCCAAGTGTGATTTATAATATAGGCCCATTCGCTTGGTATTGGCGAAAAGCGCAAAATATCTCTTGAGTCTACAAAATCTGGAAAAGACAATTTTTTTGAACGCCAAACAGCAAGACTCCAGTATTGTCCTGGTTGTGCAGTTCCGCCGTTAACACTTTCAAATTGAGTCGATGTAGAGTTAACCAGTGATTCTTTGGTCAAAGATCGAATCATAGAACCCTGGAGGTCAATCTGATCAAACCATAAATTTTTGAATGTTTTACCTGGCTCCCTAGAGGTGGACGTTGCAAACAACCCGTACTTTGAAGGCATGAGCCAAATCGTTTCTTGGAAAATGGGGCTATTGCCAGTTGCTAGGTCGAAGTAGAGCAATTTTCCGTAATTAATTTTAATAGTAGAGCTAGAAATCTCAGCCTCATCAACTATCCGAATGGAATTGAATAACTTCTCTTTGCGAACGAGCCTTAGATTGAGAGGGTGTCGAAGGAAAACGCTTACAGGTACCATCAAAGAACTACCGTTTGAGTCATCAATTAATTTGACCATAATTCCATTACCATTTGGATATTCATTGGTCTTAGGTATTGAAGAGGTTTTTTGACGAATGAAGACGATTATGGGTTCTTTAATGTTTGAACTATCAATTTTAGATTTATTGACCCGAATGTCTGCGCCTTCTCCAAGGTTGTGGTCAAGTTCAACTCGATAGGTTTTGCCGGCGGGAACTTTGCCGGACAAGTCAATAACAGCTCTTCTGGTTAAGTACTCATCTCCGATATTATGGACTCTAAGATCAGAGCCTTCTTCCGAATTTACTTCTTGATTGGCTCTCAATTGAAATATTTCAAAGCGAGATTCAAGCGCCGCAAATGGTTGAACTAGACCTTGGCCCTGTTTTGCAAAAGCATTGATCGAAGTTGCTCCTTCAAGTAAGGATTTTGAAGTTACAGCAAGTCGGGATTTAATGATCGACACCGCTGACATACCATGTGACAGCTGATTTTTTTCTAGCAAAAGAATCGACAGCCCGGCTATAAAAGGTGATGCCATTGATGTGCCAGATAATGCTCCATACATCCCTCCTGGCAAGGTTGACTGAATATTGACACCTGGCGCTGTGATGTCAGGTTTTAATGCGAAGTCAGAAGTCGGTCCAAAACTTGTAAATTTTGCTAATTTTGTAACGTTTTCGCTCGCAGCTACTGCGATTGATTCACGCGCAGCGGCCGGGGCTCCAATTGGGCTTGTAGAGCCACTATTGCCAGCAGCGCACACGACGACCGATGCCCATGAAGCGTAATTTACCGCCCGCGCAATGGGGCTTGCAGAGTCGCTGGAGCCACCAAGAGACATGTTTATGACATCAACGGCATCAGAATCATCGCCGTCACCATTTGGGTCAATTGACCGTTCAATTGCTTGGATAATGTCATCCTCAGTCCCCGATCCGGCTTTACTCAAAACTTTATAAGCATGAATTGTTGCGTCTGGCGCAACGCCTTTCATCGTGCCATTTCCAGCTGCGATTCCCGCAACGTGGGTCCCGTGTTTATTGTCATCAAAAGGATCTTGGTCGTTGTTTACAAAATCATACCCAGCAACTACTTTGCAACCAGGGCCAAAACAGCCGCCTAAATCGGGATGATTGTAATCAACTCCGGTATCAATGATTGAAATGACTTTGCCCTTGCCTGTTACGCCGAACTCTTCCCAAATCCGATTTACATCCAGCGGTGGGAGTATCGGTGTCCGATTAGTAAGTGTTCGAATATCGCGAGGTAATTCGGTCTCTGGAACATAAACTCTACCGACACGACTAATTTTTGTAACACCGGAAATTTTTTGAATATCAGCAATTTGGTCGTCAGTACCTTCTACGACAAAGCCATGCAGGAGCAGATCCATTTCTCGAACAATCTTATCCACCTTCATCTGGCCTCTAATTTCTTGGCGCTTTTTAAAAAGATCATTTCGATAGGTGGTTATGTCTAATTTAGTCGATCCACTTGCTCGTATTTTTTGATTGCGCGATACGATTGACTCCCCATCAATTTCAACAAAGAATCGCTGCAGTGGCGCTTCAGTTGCTGGAGGTGACGCAGGGATCTCTATGACATTGGGTGCAGCTATTGCATTGGTCAAAAATAGACTGGAGAGAAATAGAGAAAATCGAGCTACAATTCGGGATTGTACGACCATATGCACCGCCTCATTAGATGTTCAGAATTGATTTCGTAAATTATATTTTGAACGGAGTCTTAAGTCAAATTCGATAGAATTAGTTCCAAACTAAGGAGATGAGTCATGAAGCTTTAAATAAAGGCACTTGCGGTCTTTGAAGAATTAAAAGGCGATGAATGGGAACAAATAAAAAACCACAAAAATTTACTAGAATGTTTTACAACTCAATAACAAAACGCAAGAAATAGAATTCAAGTGAGCCTGTAATGTGCAAACAGACTTTGCCTGACCTTAAATTATACATTTGGCAGATAGCAAAGTACAATTTTAATGGCACCAATGAACTCCAATTGTGCGGATAGAAGTTGTTTGATTTTAAAACCACTATGTTGAAAGATTGGATACGATTCACTATCGACCCTCGATTTTGAGAGCCAGTTCACTATTTTGAATTTAAAATGGCCGATTCACTTTGGCCTCGTTGCGTCACCCTCACAGAAGGCAACGATTAAACAACCGTGTCGTGATGTCTTTTGCATTTGCCGATGATCGCAAAGAAGACAAAGTCGAGTTGGTCTAATAGTTAGATTCTTGTATGATAATATTCAAAGCCAGATAAAAGCAGACTGTAAACTGCAAAGGGTCGAAGTATGCCTTTACAAAGAATGCTATGTTTTGTTTTTGTCCTAAACTCATTATTTAGCTGTAGGTCACCGCAACGCATAAGTGACACCAAAGATTTAGCTGCAGTTTTTCCCGCTAGGAATATTGGTATTTTGATTGGCCAACCCTTGACTGGGACTTCTAACGAACTTCAAGGTATTGATCATGATGTCGCGAATATGGAGGCTGCCATTCTCGGCTTGAATCAGGGTTTCAAAACTAGAGTTTCGAATGATGAAGGGAAAATTAAAGTTTTGACAGCAATTGCTGAGGCTGCAAAAAATGTCGGTCCAGACGGCACGCTACTTTTGTATTTTAGTGGACACGGAGATCGAGATGGCCAACTGGTGGTAAGATCAGGCGACAACGCAA
Organism: Pseudomonadota bacterium; assembly: GCA_026390495.1. Classification (GTDB taxonomy): domain Bacteria; phylum Bdellovibrionota_B; class Oligoflexia; order Oligoflexales; family RGVZ01; genus CAMDKS01. Next base: position 22,407 of record JAPLFV010000172.1, read on the forward strand.
ACCTAGAAACCGAGGTTATCAGCGCAATGGAGCTTGCCCTCGTTCTAGGATTAGGCAGAACACTTCATCAGAGTCAACCAACTCCAATCAAAAGACTCATTTTTATTCTCGATTCTTGTTTCAGTGGTCAGTGGTTCGATGGTGCCGGAATGCAGTTTGTCGAAACATTTAACAAAGGTTTTCAAGACGCATTCAAAGCCAAGACAAGCTCGCTATCTGGCTTGTATCAACAATTTTTTGGGTTTTCGTCTTCACGACCAAACCAAACCTCTCGCATTTTAAGCGCAAAACAAGGGAGCTTGTTTACGCATTTATTGATTCAGTCCCTAAACTCATTGAAGTCCACCCATTCTAGTAAGATTAGAGATTTAATTAGCAAAACCAATGAATCGCTTACTGTCAGCGGAGCATCACAAAGAGGGGTTCCATTTGCACTTCCCTCAAATGATATATTGGACGAAACACTATTTTAAATTTCGGGAACCCTTTTTGAACCAAGGTAGGGAGATTCAGCGATCGTGTTTTGCATTGTTTCAGAATTCGCTTTGGTAGCTTTTTAAAAGTTTCTTGCGATTTCTTGAACATACAATTTCAGTATAGGTATGTTCCTTTAGAAACAGTGACTGATATTTCAAGAACGATACAGATCTAAACTTGTCGCTGTCATTTGCAAATCAGAAATCAAGACATTGCTTGCGCATGCTGATGTTTGCGAATGTACTCCCACCTTATGGCCGGAAAAATTAATATTAGACATGTCGCAATCCAATCAGAAGGTTGCAATGCCAAACAGGTAAATAACTGAGTATTAAATTTAAATTTTACATGCCAAGGATTGCAAAGTACAATCTTGATGGTACCTATTTACTTTTTTTTGGAGACTTTTATGAGAACTACTTTGAGAACAAATTTGGTTTGCGCTGCATTCACAATCCTAACATCCAGTGCTTCAATGGCTGCGAAGTTTCAATGCGGCCTATGGCTCGATGGCAACAATGATCCTAGTACCACTTTTGCCTACGACACCAGCGACGAGCAAGCGGTTGAAGCAGCAGGTGACTTTACTGCCATTGTTCAAAAACAAGAATCAGGCACTTTCGTCGCGGCAGTATTTAGATCCGACAAGACTTTGTCGGCAGCACTATATCCAGCGACCACCTCGATTTTGACTTCGCACCTTCAAACTTCAGATGGCAAATCTGGAACCTTGCAGTGCAATCTTTCTGGAGTAAAGTTGGTCCGCCCTCAATTGAAGTTGTAATAGCAGCTTACGCAATCGCGCTTCGATTCCTCAAAGTAAGAGTTTCTTGTGCCAATCAACGGTAGACGAAGCGCGATTGTAAAAGTAAGTTGCATTAAAAAAAATTTGTGCTTCGTTTTTAAAAAGCGTAAATATCATCTATGTCATTAATCAAACCCACCGTAATATTGATCCTGAGAACGCAAGTTCGAAAAATTTGGTGGAATTTTGAACAAAATTTCACACTTTTATTGAGTGCTGCTGCTCTCGTTAGCCTATTCGTTTATATACTCAAAGACTTTGCAACCTCAGAGCTATCGAAATTTAGCCCCGAATGGATGGCGCTTGGGCTTAGGTCCAGCTTTTATCTTGGCGTATTTTGCACCAGCCTCGTTATAGCGCGACAAGTGCGCAAAATTTTGGACTCCCAGGATTCATTTCAAAGCATATTATATCGCATCGGCGCTAGTTCAAGGGACGTTGCTAAGATTCGCCAAGCGTTAGCCATTGTCGGCTTTGCAGTTAGCATTTCTTTTATCTATTTTTTGTCCCTTGTTTTTAAACAAGAGCCTTCTGTCTTGGCATATCTGTTGGCATCGATTTGCTACCTCATATCGCTTGCCGTGCAAATCCGAAGGAATGAAAGCCACGTCAAAAAATATTCTGGCACAATAGTGGACTGGCGAAGGCATCAGCTATTGCATCGAAGTATACCAGGCAAAGGATTGCTGCGGCTTGGAGTTGCTGGAGCGATCGCGGTTCCCATTTCTGCAATCTTCATAAAGACGGCGACCTTGATTCAGTTATCATCCCTAGCCGTCGGTCTAGTAACTTCATTTGGACTGGTACAAGCTATAGCCGCCGACCTTCCTAACTCTTGGTTTGAGAAACAAGGAGGCCTCACTCATGATCAATGGCAAAAATCATGGCAGGTCATCGCGAATACCTTTGCGCTGACAATTGCAACTATTTGCAGCTTTTCAGTCGTATGGTTAACGGATCTACCTCCTCAGGAATTGTGGAATATTCCCTTTTTGGCAGGATTTTTACCGTGGCTCGTGCCGTCATTGGCGTTGCAGATCGATGGGAGATCTCAAAACCTCAACATTATTGTCATGGTTTTGACCGGACTATTTCTAGGAACGGCCATGATGGCGACTCCTTGGGTAGCAATCGCACTGCCTATAATTAAATCTCAAGCAAGCCAGTATCAATCTGGACGTTACTTCCGTGCCTAATTTGGCTCTCCTTTCAGGCTGAGCATTCTGCGGAGCAATGAAACCTAAATCTTTGATCCAAAATCTGATAAACAACAGTCATTCATGATCCGGCATTGCGGACCCTGTCCATGCCGCTTATAATCCACTGTTGCCGTTTTGCTTGAGGGGATTGCCAACCATGCTAAAGCTTGATCAGTTAACAAAATCGTTTAAAGAGGGTTTTACTTTAGGACCTCTTAATATTTCCATCGACTCTGGTGCAACTGTAGCTTTGTTTGGTAAGAACGGCGCAGGCAAATCCACTTTGTTCAGTGTCATCACTGGAAATGCTGATCGCACATCCGGTCAAGCATTTTGGAACGGTCAAAAGATTTCTCCAGAGGCGGTTGAGCTAAAGAGCCGAATGGGATATTTACCGCAAGATAGCGATTTGCCACACTGGGTAACCCCAGAGGAAATCCTTTCTTGGGCAGCTAAATTGCATCGCTTAGGCGAAGACGCGGTTCAGCACAACATCGAGATATGGGATGCCTTAGAATGGAAGGACAAACCTCTTAGTCGCTGCTCCCACGGAATGCAAAAACGAATTGGACTGGCACTAGCAACCATGCATAACCCAGATCTACTCATTTTAGATGAAGCATTCAATGCCCTCGATATCTATCATACTCGGACTCTTGAAAATCTGATTAGGAAACGAGGCCAATGCAAACTGACCACAATCTTGAGCACTCACACACCTCTCATTGCAGCCAATATTTGCGATCAGGCCTGGATTATGGAAGGCGGTAAATTGCAGGATATTCCTGAATGGCGAGGACTATCCTTGGAACCGAGAGCTCAACTCATCGAAGAAAAATTTTTTGCTAAAAAGTGAGATATTATTTTGAACGCATCCACCCCTATCGACAAGCCGCAATCCACGATTGAAACAATAGGTCATAAATTTACGAGTCTGTGGAGAATCGGCGCTGCATATGCGATTCCCCAATGGAAATGGTACCTCTCAGGCATCATCGCTCTCGTTATCACAAATATCATAATGCTTGAAATCCCTCAGTTAGCGAAGAGCATCATCAATGCGTTGAGTGCTGGTGAGGCTCTCGAGACATTTAGTAGCACTGCTTATACGATCATTGCTCTGGGATTCCTCTTAGTTGTCATAAGAACAACGTCTCGCGTCTTTATTTTTTGGCCGGGACGAACATTAGAGGCCGCTGTCAAGGATGATCTTTTCTCTCACATCTTGTCGATACCTGCTAAATTTCTGGCAAATTTTGGATTGGGAGATTTGACGTCACGCTTAAGCAATGACGTGACGCAATTGCGCGTGTTTTTTGCCTTTGGCGCGCTCCAAGTGCTTAATGTTCTACTCATGATGTCATTCACGATCGTCAAAATGGCGTCGATAAATTTAGTGCTAACAGTACTCACGGTCATTCCATTGATTGTCATGTTAGTGCTCACCCGCATCGTTATGCCTAAGTTGTATTTGGCTACAAAAGAAGCGACAGAGGCCACTGGGAGGTTGACAAACCGCGTCACTGAGGCGTTTGTAAATGTGAATATCATCCAATCATCCGTTGCGATTGATCCTTTCGTTGATCGAAGTGCAATAGAAAGCAAAAGTATTTATGATGCAAATATGCGTACAGTCAAAATTCGAAATTTGATCTTTCCCTTAATGATCATCATGGCTGGCATTTCAGAATTTGCAATTTTGAGTTGGGGAGGACTCGAGGTCATAGATGGCAAACTATCTGTTGGAGACCTCATGGCCTTTAACATTTATGTAGGAATTCTTATTTTTCCATTTACTTCAATCGGCCTCATTCTTGCCATCTATCAACGGGCAAAGCCTGCTGCAGAGCGCCTTAGGGACATTGCTTTGATGCCAAGTGAGTCTGATCAAACCAGAGGAGCAGATATTCATTCATCGGACTCCAAAATACCACTGATCCGAATTGAGAATTTGAACTTTTCCTACCAGTCTTCAGAATCAATACTCTCTCACATCACAGCAGTAATCTATCCGAGGCAGAAGATTGGTATTTATGGAGCCATCGGAAGTGGGAAATCGACTCTTTTCTCCCTCCTAACTAGACTTTATGATCCTCCGCGAGGTTCTATTTTTGTACGCGGTATCGACGTGCTGGATATTCCTCCCGAAGATCTTCGCAACACTATCGGATTTGCGCCACAAACGCCTTTGCTGTTTAGCGAGTCTATCTTTGACAATCTACAGTTGGGATTCGACGAACCAATCAGTCAGCAACGGCTTAATGAGGCGGCAGAAAAAGCAGAGATATTGTCTGAAATCGAAAGATTCCCTCAAAAATGGGACACGGTTGTCGGTGAAAATGGCGTTCGGCTTTCGGGAGGGCAAAAGCAGCGTTTGGCATTAGCAAGGCTACTTTTGCGAACATCCCAAGTTTATATTCTTGATGATGTTTTATCAGCGGTTGATCACACGACTGAGCGCAACTTGATCAAAAGTTTACTTGAAACAAAGGCCACTTTAATCATTGCATCTCACCGCACTAGCATTTTGGAGGATTGTGACGAAGTTTGGATTTTGGAAGAAGGGCGCATTGCCCACCGAGGCACCTTTCAAGAGTTGAGTCCATTGATTCACTCGATGTCAAAAAATATAGACGTCCAAGATTCTGGGGTGACTCCATGAAAGCTGTTAGCGAACGCAGTTCGTCTGTTGTGTCTAAGAAAGAAACTTCATCTTCCTATCGCAATTTTAAAGGTCTCGTAAAACTTTGGCCGTGGCTTAAACAAGGCAAAATGCAGTTAATTCTGTCTGTTTTTATGATTCCATTCGCAGCAGCACTGGAAACATTGGCTCCTCTCGCCGTCCAAAAAACTATCGATCTTGGAGTCATTCCCAAGGATCGCGAAACCATCATTTATTGGGCTACGATTTACTTAGGCCTCATGATTGGAACATACCTATGTCGAGTGACTCAATCGATTGCAACGGCTACGGCTGTTCACCGAATGATATTAGAGATGAGGCAAACGTTAATACGCCATGTGCTGCGTATGCCTTCAAAATATCACGATTCCCAGTTGAGCGGTGCATTGGCAACAAGGGCCACTAGCGACTTCGATAACTTGTCAGAGAGCCTCAATCAAGGAGTTTTGTCCTCTGTTATTGATGTGGTATCTCTTGCAGGTTGCGTTATTGGCATGTTTATTCTGTCTCCAAAACTAGCGCTGATTACTATAATATTGGTGCCTGTTGTCGGGTTTATCGTCATGTGGTTTTCAAAGAAACTCAATCACTCCATGATGTCTGCCCGCAAAAAAATTGCTGCTTTGAACGGATTTACGCAGGAAGCATTTGCCGCCATGACGGCGGTAAAGCTTTTGAATGCATCGAAACAGGTTTCAAAGCGATATCGAAGCCTTAATCGAGAGCATCGAGATGCTCAAATGGAGTCAGTTTTTTATGACGCTTTTATGTTTGCAACCCTTGACGGTATTGCCTCAATTACGCTTGGCATTGTCTTATTTTACGTGATTCAAACCATGGATATATCTCACGGCTTAACCGCAGGCATTATGGTCGGATTCGTCCAGTACGTTCAACAAATTTTTGAACCCTTGAAGCAGCTTGGAACCAAGATGGCCATGCTTCAAGGTGCTTTCACCTCGATTGAGAGAATTTTCGGAATTCTTGATCGGCATGACAAGATTTCAGGAGATCAGCAAGTAGCCTGGACGAGTGCACCCCAAGTCAATTTTAAAAACGTTTCCTTTAGCTATGGAAAAGAGTCTGGCGCTGTACTTTCAAATGTCAATTTCACAATCCCATCAGGATCGTCCTTAGCAATAGTAGGTGCCACGGGAAGTGGAAAATCAACTCTGATTAAGCTCCTAACGAAAATGTATGATGGATTTGATGGATCTATCGATATTGATGGAAAACCTTTGTCGTCAATCAACCCTGATCAATTGAGGGAAAATATCGCCATCGTCCCTCAAGACATAGTCTTGTTTGAAGGCTCAATCACCTTCAATATTTCCTTGGGACTGCCAAATGTTTCCGAATCCCAAGTCAAGAAGGCAGCCCAAATGACAGGAGCTGACCAGTTTATCAATCACTTGACGGGAGGCTTTGATTTTCATGTTCGAGAAGGTGGTGCCAATCTAAGCCATGGCCAAAGGCAATTGATCGTGTTTACAAGAGCCCTCGTACGCAATCCAAAAATGATTATTCTGGACGAGGCTACCAGCTCAATTGATCCGAAGTCCGAAGCCTTGATCCAATCATCTTTGTCGAAAATCATTGATCAGCGCACAGTGATCGTGATTGCTCACCGACTGAACACCGTAGAGCGGTGCAAAAATGTTTTAGTCATGAGTCAAGGTAAAGTCATCGAGTTTGGACCACGCGAAAAATTATTGGAGGACAAAACCGGAGCTTTTTATAAGCTTTTGCAGCACGGATTAGCGTCTCCAACGAATTCAAAATAATTTAGTTCAGATTTTTTTAAAAAAAATTTAGTGAATGTGAGAAATCAAAAACTACCCCTAAAATAGAGAACTGCTATGTTTTCGCAAACTGGTATTCAGCTAATACTATCTGAATAGTCTATTCTGCAAATTTGCACCTAGCGTGCTTGTTTTGGAAAGGGCAAAAAAATAAAATAATTTCATTATCAAAAATAACATCATCAATGCTTTGAGGTATCTATGTCACTAAGCAGTTTAGTCAGAGGCGTTTTATTCGTTTTATCAACTATGCCTGTGTTTGGGTGCGTTAGTTTGGAGACGCCTGTTTCTGGATCAAGATTTGTAATTCCGGAGGTCAGGGGCAGTTTTGGAAAAGGAGAAATAGGCGGCGGACTCATCTCCACGACCAACATTGTCATGGTCAGGGACGCAGATGCAAGCCCTGAAATCACTGATAAGCCTGATCTACGCTCTGGAAACGACGTAAATTATTTTGGCCGTTTGGGCCTTTTGAATTTCCTAGATATTCATATTGATTCAGCAGCCGGCCTGGGAGGCATCATTCAGCTTGTAGGCAAACCGTCAACAGAAGCAACTGAAGGCTCTTGGAGCCTTGCTGCTCAAGGTCACGTAGCAGAGTTTCTTCGCAAAGGAGAGCTAGACTCAAGTAGCAGGTCGTACATAATCAAAACAGAAGCCAGGGCAAAACACATTGACTACGGCGTCATCGTTGGGCTTAGGCGCTCGTCTTCATTGTTACTCTATGCTTCCGTCATTCAATCAAGAGTCACTGCCTCCGGAGACGTCAAGAAAATCAACCGTGAATCTGGAGATACAAAGCAGTTTATTGTGGACCCAGAAGAAAGTTTATCGAACATCATCAATTTAGGATGTAAATTCGGCGAAAACGACAGAATGTTTGCTATGTTGGAAACTGGCTACATGCAGACAACATTCCCGAGAGCAGAAAATTTCAATCGCCCTGTGGCTGGGCTCAATATCGGATTTGCATGGTAACTGGACCTGAGAATTTGCCCTAAAAGGTTACGCTTTTTTCGGAGGTAACACTCGTTCCATATCAATGAATCTAGAGTATGCGGGTGACTCCATCAATGCTTTTATTTCTTGCTGCTCTCGCATTTTCGCTTTTTTGGAATGTTCATCCTCAATTGCTATTCCGTTGAAAATGCGCATAACAGGAGGAAGCTTTTTGGTCACAAGGATCCCATCGACAAAGGCTATCGCCTCAGTATTTAAACCTCTATAGGAATCATTTTCGCGCATAAAACGAAAAACAATCTTTAACTCATTTTTTGAATATTGAGACATGTGCTCCAAAAAATATTGATAGACTTGAGATCGAGATAAATTCTGATACAAAATAGCTCGAAGCATTGGATCACCATGCAAAGATTTAATCCAAAGTTCATCTCCGTCTTTTAGCAGGTACAGCGTTGCTGTAGCATCACCGTTCGCGGTTCTCCAAAGGTTGGGAATTCTTAGAAGTGACACCACTTCATCTACATTTCTATCTTGCGAAGGACTAACACGGTCCCCTTGAATACCATAGGTTCGCGCAGCATCGATCCGCTCATTGCCATGACTGGGCTCAACGTGACTAGATTGATCGTCCTTATTCACGGTTTTATTTGCAAAGTAATCTAAGTTTGGAAACAGTTGTTTTCGAGGGCCATCTTGATGTTTAGAGTTTAAATCAGCATGCCCTTCAGATGCTTTCTTCGGATTTTTTTGGTTACTTTGACGTTGTCTATTTCTCTGATGGTCTAACTCCTCTTTTTGACTTAAAGCTTTCTGATCAACAGTTTTATCTGAATCGATATGTTTAAGTCTAACTACCAATTGGCGTTGAGCATCTTGCAAATGCAAAGTTGAAGAAGGAACTCTTAATAAGAAAAAATAAAGCGCAAAATGCACTAATAGTGACACAATAATTGCAAAGGTCACGCTCATAAAATTTTTCTTTAAACGACGTATTAAAATTCTTGCAACTCCCAGGAGACTCTAGTCCTATCACAGGTTCATATTAGCATAAACAAAGGCATCACAGCATTACTCTGATTCATATCACAACTCAAATGCAAAAGAGCCGATGCAGAAGGTCTACATCGGCTCTTTGTTTTGTAGGTTAGTCAGTTCAGCTTAGTGATTAAATCCTGGGAGAAAACCACCGTTGCCGAATCCACCACCCATGTTAGCACTTGGCATCAGCTTTTTGATGTTCTGAACCATGATATTTTGTGCATCTGGGGCAATCGACATTGGGACTGGGGCAAAATTGAATGGACCAATCTCGACGACGATTTCTGCTGCTCTGGTATTTGCGAAACTTTGCCCCATCCAGCCTGCCCAAGTCATTTGTGGATTGATCGAAAGTTGTCTTTCGATAGGCATCGCACCGATGACTGCATACCACTGGTTGTTTCTAGCGCTCACACATCCAAACAATGGAGCAGCAGCGATATCCCAGTGGAAAAAGCCTTGCATAATTGCTGCATTGCCTAGGTACTGAATTGACTGACCAAAGCACGATTCACCTAGTCTCGATGACGTATGACTCAACTCAGTTGCGAATTTATTAAATCCGCCATTTTGTAGGCCGTTAACGTTAGAGAAAACATTTATGGACATTCGCGCCATACTTGGGTCTTGTGCACCGATAATGTCACTGACTTCTAAGGAGCTATCCGAAGAAATCATGATTCCATTATAGGAAATCATATTTTGGCTATCCCACCTAAAGGTGTTGAAAAATGGATCGCCGCTTGCATTGAAGTTGATCGATGGTCGAGCTTGGCAGTACTTAATCGAATCACCTGCGCTCGTCATCATCGTCATGCGACGATCAGATACTTGACAGGAATAATGATAAGGGGCTGCGTTATCGACAGTGTATCCACCATCGATGATTTGAAGCTGTAGGCGACCTGGTTCATCGAAGGTGCTACTTCGATAAACCATGTGAAAACCTTCGGGTACAGTGACATTAAACATGTCACCAACTTGCATAGAAACAGGTTGCATTGAACCGCCACCACTTATGCTGCCGCCAGTTGATCCACCGCCAGTCGATCCTCCACCTGCAGTACCGCCGTTACTGACGATTGCATTGCCGACCGCAATATCGACTGAATTTGACAATCCAGTTGAACCAGTCTCGGTGTGAACCGCAAAGACAGTAAATGTGAATTGTCCGTCTTGAGTTAAATTCAGGACCTTTGGAGAGGTACAAGCTTCAGCTAAAGCGGTACCTTGGGAACTACGTCGCTCTAGTTTGCATTTGTAAACGATTCCACTCACGCCAGAGACGGAGGTATCGCTTAATCCAAACTCTATACTGGCTTGACCTTTAGGCAGAGCCTTAGAAGTCAACGTATCCTTGTTGCGAACGACTACGTTTAATGCCGAAACGACTTTTTCCGCGTCAGTCGGAAACCCCTTCTGAACAGAAGGTGTCGGAGTCGGTTGGACAGCAACAGGCTGAGTCGCCTGAGGAGCCTGAACATAGACTGTTTCTTTGTCTTCTTTTTTCCCGCAGGAATTTAGCAACATAGCCACTAGGCCTGCGCAGAAAACAGTTTGGACCTTGGAATTTTTTACCATCATGAGAAGCTCCTTTCATAACACATTAAACATTGTGTTAATATCAACTTGGATTTTA
>JAPLFV010000327.1 GCA_026390495.1 Pseudomonadota bacterium
ATCATTCCTTGATGGAAGATATGTTAGTCAAGATCGATATTCAATTGCTTCGCTTGATCAATGATCAAGCGGGTATGTTTTCTTTGTTGGACCAATTGATGGTCTTAGTCTCTGATACGGTCTTTTGGACCTGTGTCTTCCTGGCGCTTTTAGTTTTTTCTTTTGCCAAAAGAGTTCGCTATCCTGGGTTGCTTTTAGCTATTATTTTTGGACTTTTGTGCCTAGGCGCGGCCGATCTCATTTCATTTGAAGTTGTAAAACAGTATTTCAAAAGAGAAAGACCTTGCTGGGCCCTCGAGGATGTAAAAATGATTTTGGGTCGATGTGGAGGTAGCTACGGCTTTACATCTAATCATGCTGCAAATGCCGGTGCATTCGTGACCGCAATTTTTTTGACCTATGCCTTTCCCGCAGGAATTCGGTGGATTGCAATCGTCCTTGCCTTTGCAGTATGCATCAGCCGAGTCTTTCTTGGGGTCCACTACCCTGCCGATGTTATCGGAGGGTTTGTTTTGGGCTGTGGCATCTCATTTGTTTTGTATAAGGTTGGGATTTTTGGATTACTACGTCGTTTAGAAACGCGTGCATAGCCCTATTTGCTAACCTTAATACGCAGCTGACTTTTACGCCCGTTTTGATCATATATGACTGATAGCGTTGCAGAACCATACTGATCAAAGACGACACCAGGGATTCTAACTATATAATTGGAATCATTATCACCAGACTCCCACCATACAAAAGAAGGTTCCAAAAATTGGGTTGGCTTTTGCCAGCTAGGATTGTAGTAGCTGGTTTCTAAGGCGACATTTTCAGCTTCCACTGGTCCTGCCAGAAGATCCAAACTGAAGCCGACCACATTGAGGTTGATGTAGACATCTTGAGTGGTATTAATCGTGCGGATTGCAGTTTGTATGTCTCCGATAAACTCTTTATCCTTTTGTAAAATTTCATGCTCAACCAGTTGAGTCTGCCTTGGCGCCCCTTCAAAGGCTTGCGCATTGACAGAAGTGTCTATGAATGTGCTCGAAAAAGCGAGTAAGAGCATTGATAATAGAGCTTTAGATGTCATAAATTCGGTTCCTTTTCAGTTAAGTGGATTAAAAACTAACGTCCCTCATAATAAGGCCGAAACCTCTTTGGAGACACCTAAGTCTCCTAAAAAAAATGATGGGATAGCTCTAGATTGAACTATCCCATCAAGCGTCAGGTAGATGCCTTAAAAGTTCGATCGTCCTGGCATATTAATAAAACGGTAGACCAGAAGTATCGCGATGGCGCCTAGTACCGAGGCAATAAACCCTACCGAGCTTCCATTGTTAAACCATCCAAAATCTCGACCCGCATAGAATGCTAGCATTGATCCAGCAATACCAAGAACCGATGTCATGACAATACCGCCTGGGCTAGGTCCTGGAATTAAGACCTTAGCAACCATTCCCACTGCTAAACCGATTAACAACGCGATTAAAATAGACATTTTTGACTCCTTTGTTTGAAACACTTTTTATAGGACTGATGATTCAACTGGCTATAAAAAACAGATTCTAATGCAAGCAAATTTACTCTGTAGGCTGTTCAGGACTGATGATGATGTCAATTCTTCGATTTTGTGCACGTCCGGTTTCTGTTTTGTTGGATGCCAAAGGATGCTCAGATCCGTGACCTTCAGGTGTGATATCTCCGGAAGAAACACTTTGATTGGAGACTAAATATTGGGAAATGGTTTCGGCACGATCGGTTGATAATTTTTGATTAGAATCCTTGTTACCGATAGAGTCCGTGTGTCCTTCTACGATCACTGTGGAGTTAGGAAACCCTTTAACCATCGTTGATACTTTGGAAAGGAGTGCCAAGTCTCTTTGTTGAATATTAGACTTATTGGAAGGAAATCCAAAAGAGTTAAGCCTGACTACAAGCCTATTGCCTTGGCGATAGACCACGGCCTCTCTGTCAGTAAAATGAGACCGAGCATTCTCAAATGCTTGGTTAAAATCTTTGTCTTTTTGCAGCTGATCATTTTTATTCGTCATTTCCTTTTGAAGAAGGACGTTTTGATTTGCCACTTGCGCCGATTGTTCTTCTTTGATTCGCAGTTCATCTTTCGCGGAGTTCACCTTGTTTTCCTCAGATTCAATGGCAATAGTGGACTCTTCCGATGTTCGATTCATATTCGATTTTGATTTTCTAGTCACATCAACTAAGCGACGGGCATCGTTCGTTGTCGCTTCTGAGCGCGCTCTAATGTTTTCTCTGTCTACTCGATTGGCAGTGATGAATGCATAGTTTTGCTCGAGAGTTCTTTCGACTTCCGTTAGTGTTTTAGGTGCGAATTTTGCAGCCCCTTCATCTTTGGCTGTTTTCAATAAGGACTCTGCTCCACTTAGATACTGAATCTTGATGGAATCAAGCTCAACACCCATATATGCCAATTGAAAGGCCTCTCTTTGAGATACAGCATTTTCAGTTTTGCCACGCTCAACTTCTACCATGACCGCTTTTAGCTTTTCGTCTTCTTTAAGTAAGTCCTTCGCATTTCTGGTTTTCGCTCCGGCTGTTATTGCTGCGGCTCTTGCATTGACGACGCCGGTTAGGCTGTCATACGAGAATTTTGTGTTGCGAATCGCCATGTCTAGATAGGCTTGGCCCAGTGCTATCTCATGAAGGGCTTCTTTTGATGAGGTTGACTTCTTAATCTCCTTTTCTGCTGCGTTATAACGCAAAGTAGCTTCTTTAAATGAAATGGGTGAAAGGACGTCTGCTTGAATTGCTACGGCTTCGTCCAAGTTTCTTTTAAAAGTACTGATTTCCACGGCTGCGTTTGCATCTTCTGGAAACTCATTGAATTTTGGGGTTGTCGTACATGAGTTCGTCGCAATGACAATTGGTAAAAAACTAAAAAATCTAAATATATATCTGTATATCATTAGGTATCCTTGTTATTGGGGGTGAATATTTTAGTAAAATTTGAGCAAAAAATTTCTATAAAAATGAATCTTACATTCTGGCAATCAGATTGCTTTTTTTGAATGAGTCCGCTTCTTTTTCAAATTAAGTGTATGTTTACTGAGTTTTTGACTGATACTTTGCGGAGCTGTCCGAGCATGAATACTTGACATAAATGCTTCCATTTCTAGATCTGCTTTTTCTTTATCCAACTCATCAAGACGATCCAGTATTGGCTTTGGAGGACTGTCCGAGTCCGTTATAGCGTCAACAGCTCTGGCAATCCTTTTGGCAATCTCGGGGAGCTTCGACCGTAGCAATA
>JAPLFV010000417.1:0-2815 GCA_026390495.1 Pseudomonadota bacterium
GTCAGTTTCAAAATGCATTGTCGAAGAGCTAAAGTTTCCTCGTTTCCTGCGCTGTTTAAAGATTCGATATTGGAGGCAAAGCTTTGCAATAAATCCTCAGTGACCGAATGGCTGTGCTTTATGTTTTCACGAATAAATTCCAAGCCAACATTTCTTGCAATACCAAATGCAACCATTGTCAACGACCCTTTGCTTGAATCCAAGTGCCCTTGTTTCACAAACAGATACAATCTTAAAAATGTCTCTTGGGTTAAATCTGAAGCTTGAGTTCTAGAAAATCGGGCAGCAAAGTACCCCAGAAGCCGCGGGCTTAATTCCAATACAATGTTAGTCCAGTCAAAAGAAGAGTTATTCATGTGCCTATTCTTGCACTTTAGGCGGGGAAAGTTGCAAATCAAAAATAAATATCCACAACACCATGATATTACTAGTTAATTTAACGTGATTTTAAATAGCTAAAGTTGAAAATCACAAATACCGATCCTAAGGTAAGTCTGCAACCGAGGGGGTAACACATTATGTCGCAAGTTGTCTTAAAAATCATAGGAACTATTGCCTTATGCAACGCTATCAACGGGTGTGCAGACGGCCTCAAGAAGGACGTGAAGAATAAATCTGACACTAATAATATCAATGGCTCCAGTAATCAGTCAGGAGGAACTAACGAAGTTACAGCTTCGCCGTCTCCCTCATCAAGCCCCAGCCCAAATGGAGGTCCAGCTACCGACAGTGGCACAGTGCAGGCAAAATCTTCTACCACAACACCTGCCGCTATTATTGGTATAAACGTCGGCGACAAATGGACTAATATCGATGAATCAAAATCATGGACTTCAAAAAATGCCGAACCTCAAACATGGAGTTCACGGAGTCAAACAGTTAACGAAGTTTTAAAAGTTTATGACGACAATCAATTTTGTCGCTATCGCATCAAAACTGCTACAAACAATTTAAAAGTATCTACCAGTGTCATTGCATATGGGTTTCAAGATATTTTATGTCGCAACGCAGAAGGCGCATGTTCTGGCACACCTCAATGCAAGACTTCAAACTTGGATGCACTTACAAGTGGACCTTTTGTTGGGGCAAAAGGCGAGCGAAGAGTCTGTACACTCGTCAGCTGTTCCGGCAACGCGACCCAACGCATTCAGAAAGTTGACACCCAAATCTGGCGGCATAACGCAGCCAAAGTTCCTGACGGCGCGGTCAAAATTCTTGAGTCTACCTGCACTATGGACCTTAAAAAAGGCGACAAGCCGTCGGATTTCTCTGACGCCTGCGATTCAACGAAATCCCGAGCTGTATCCTATTCAAAACGAACATCGGTACTCGAAAATCAAACTCCATCAGGACTATCTAAAGTGCGCAGTGCATTTGGCGCAGCATCCTCTATTGCAGTCAACCAGACGCCTGTCAAAGGTAACGCTATCTTCTTACCCGCGACCTGCAACCCAGTTAGCGCATCAGCCATCAGTATTTCAATGGGTAGGACCTTCTGTGACGGTACTGGCAAATCATCTGAAAATTTTACACTTTCACGAGTTGATTTGACGTCAACTGATGCAAATGGAGCAAATCAATATATCGTCCCATATAAAAATGTATCTATTTCTTATGATAGCCCTGGAGCCATATCAACTTCTGTTCCAACCTGTCCTCTAGATGTGAGTCGCACCTTCAAACTAGCAAAAACAGGTTACTGCAAGGTACACATCACAGGAAACGAGGAGGAAGGGGTGCTCATTGGAACTGGATCCTGCCAAGACGTTTTTGAGTGGAAAGATCAAAGTCTTCGAGTCGATCAGTTCTCATTTGTTTGTAATGCACCTAAGGACTTTGATTTTGGAGTTCTAGATCTAAGATGAGTTTAATTCGAGGGACACACGACGTAACCCGAATTTCTAGAATTAGGATAGAAATTCGGGTTACGTCGTGTGTCCCTCGAATTAAATTCGGGTTACGTCGTGTGTCCCTCGAATTCAATTTACGTCGGAGACATAAAACATGTTAAACAAAAAAATAGTGTTGTTGTGCATTGGTGCTCAACTTCTTTTAGTTTATTCATGCAAGCAACGGAAAGCTGGTTCATCGTCTAACCTTGAAGAGACAACAACTATAAATGGCAAAGAAGAGGATTTAACAAAATATAAAAATACTTTCCTTGGCGAGCAGCCAACCGAGGGGGAGATTGCGGCTTTCAAACTCTACTCTTCTGAGAAGAAAACGACGAACGATCAACCTTGGTACACGAGAATCAATACAGCATTACGCAATCGAGATCGTTACGAGATTCAAGAACTGACATATAAAATCTTAGACATTTCTTCATTTATCAACAAACTTCGAGTTGGATCTTGTGAGTTTAGAAGATATTTAAACGCGCCAGCCAATGTTGTGAATCTATTGTCTCGCAAAGGAAATACCTATGTCGATCAGGGCTTTTTTAGTACAACAGAAAATCGCACACCACCAGCAGGATTCGGCGACAGGCAACATACCATCATTGGTACATCCAAGCGATGCGCTCGCGTCTGGACATATTCAGTCTTTCAAAATGAGAGGGAGATTTTATTCCCGCCTGGAAGTGAGTTTGAGGTTGTAGCAGATTCCAATGGCCGTGAATTCTTTATCAGAGAGATTGATTTGACGGAGAATTCAAAACGCTCAGGTCCACGAATCAATGTCGCAAATGACTCGGACTGGGATCGCAGGATGAGGATTGAAGCGATGAACAATAGAATAAATGACAGTTTCAACAAACTTAGTGAATCTCCGTACATCCATTCAGGTCTAAAAAAAGACGCCTACAAGTCGT
>JAPLFV010000417.1:2848-3981 GCA_026390495.1 Pseudomonadota bacterium
AAAGCTTTTGATGAATAATTTGCGATGATTTATAAAGATAATTCAAGCTTCACGTCAAGACCGAGGTCACCATCACTCTATTTTTCAAAACACCCGAGAAACAAAAATTTCGGCTAAGCTGGTACTTTCAGATAGCGTCATATCACTTGATGTGACGCTTCTCTCAGATTTATATCCACGAACCCCCAGATGATAGTCATCAGAAATCGACCGACTAAGTTGCCCTGAAAACGCTCCAGAATTACCAAGACGAACCTTCCCAGCAGCATCCAAGCCCTGAAAATCAACATATGAAACGGCCGGCCCCCAAACGGTCGAAATCAGAAGTCTGGTACCCAAGTAAACCAATTCTATGACAAAGCCTCCATGGACACTAGCAGACCTATGATCAACTCCTTTAATCTTAGCCTGATCATCGTTGGGAAAGGAATTGGAAGTATCTTTTTTGATTGAGTCAGAGGGAAAAAAAAGCTCCTGATCCACAAGCAGGACTTTGGATGCATCAAAGCCAATCACAGGGCTCCACCTAAAAAAATTTGAACTCTCAGTTCCTCCAATCATGTTCAAATTCACATGACTGTTTTCGAAAAGGAGATATCGCCCACTAATAGAAATATTTTGTAGACTCATTTCGGGCCTTTGCAGATAGGTGCGAGAGTCTCCATGAATCAGCACATCGTCAACGACCTCAACACGTCCTACGTAAGCCTCATCAATAAAGAATCCTGACATATTTGTATAAGTCACATCAATTGCTGTGCGCGATTGATTCAAATGGAATTGGGCATGAAGTCCTTTTGACTCTCCTCGATTGTCCTTACGGCCAACCCACTGCCTGACGGGTAGAGACAATGAAATGTCCACATCATCTTGAAATCCTACCCCCACTCCAAGGCTTGGTCCAGTATTCGGCTGAAAAATAAAGGCCTTGTGTTGACTACCAAAGACACTTAATGGGCTACCGTTCCCTGCAGGTTGAAGAACTATGGCAGGCTTCTTATAATCAGAAAAAAGAGTGACATACCGGCAATCAAAAATAGGGCTACTTTTGCGACGAGCATCTAGATTTTGAACATTTTCATCTTCATTTCGTTCATTTGCATTCACATGGTATGAAAACAAAATGACAGAAA
>JAPLFV010000164.1 GCA_026390495.1 Pseudomonadota bacterium
AAGAAACGAGCTCGAACAGAAGAAAATTATTTTGGTTACTATTGCTGATAACAATGACCCAATTCTTGAATCCATTCCAGAACTAGCAACGAATGCTAGTCTCAATAACAAATTTAAGATTAATCCACTCAAAATTGGTCAATCTTTAGGAATTCACGAAAAATCATTGAATAGAAACGTCAACGTGACGTTGCAAAGTGAAATTTACTTCAATAGAAATTCTGATTTACAAAAATAAATATGCCATTGCCTTTTTGGCCTCATTCTGAAAACAATCAGCAATCACTCAATCGTCGAGGCTACGGCAAACAGAAATCCCGATAAGGGGAGCTGCCAAGACTTGCATTGGTTTGTTCGTTAATGAATACGCCTGATATATATTTCATTCTTTGGTCATATTCAGTCCATACCGATGCCCCTGGCGCCACTGATACAATTTTGAAATCGCTTGCAATTTGCTTTAAGTCAGGGACTTCAAATGTTGCAAGTGCTTTCTGTGGCGTTAATGGCAGTGGCCGAGAAACATCAAACACCTTAAGCCCTGGTTCGACGTCCATACCACACCCGACTCGCTCCTTAGGCGCCTTCAATATCATGAGTACTTTCGTCATTAGAGATTTGTAAACCGTGCTTGCACTATCGAGGGACCCGAGCGCATCTTGAATGTAGGTCTGAAGAATCATCTGCTCGTGAAATCCAATCAATAAATTGCCCAAAAGTATTAATTCGACTCTTTGGTCCACCTTTCTAGGATCAGTTATAGTCATTGCCTGCAAATAGGAGTGAAAGGCATGGTAAAGTAGATCCTGAAATTCGCCATTATACTTTGCGCCTTTGCCAAATTTGGTGACGAACCTTTGAGCGGCTAATATGGCGTCGTGAATACCGAGTGGATTTGGATTCTTATTGTAAAAGACAAACTGTCCTTTCAATATCTCCTCAGCAGTTCCTAAGTCAGGTTTACAATTGTCCTTAAACAACTCTATAAATCTGGTCGTTGGTGGCAAAATTTCAACCGCTAAATGCAGATTACCTGCCGCAAGCTCCTTCTCGACAATCTCAAAGAGCTTGTCAGCAAGTTCATCATCGCTTTTTAATCCCAATGATCGATACAGGCCTTCACCAATAGCACCCCTTAAAGCACCTATCCCAGAGCTCTTTAGCGTCGTGAGCAATACAGAGTCCTTCCCAGAAATCATATCCCCAGCTTGCCGGGACGCCCATACACCGAAGTGAAACCAATTCGCCTGAAACGTCGTCTGTCCGCCATTTGTTTTGTCGTAAGCACAGTTCATTAACCCGTTGAGTCTTTTTGCAGCTACTGCATAAGCTCGATTAATTCTTTGATTTTGAGTCACACGGTGAGTGGACTCATTTGAGAGAATGGCTTGCTCATCTTTCAAGAATGGCTGATATTTTGAATCATCAAAGACGAGGCTTTTATTGTCAGTCAAAGTAGACCCGCGAGAGTTTCTGGGCTTACAAGCTGAAAGAACACAGTTGCAGATCAAAATAAAACCGACGACTCTTCCAAAATTATCCATAGCAACCTCAATAAAATTATTACAAATTCAACCCTTTTAGAATTATCCGCCCAAAGCTCGTTACTGTCAAAAACCTAAAAAAGCATGAAGCACGCAAATACAATCGACCAATTCGTTTATCAGCTACAATGGCGCCAACCAACAAGGAGCCAGAGTTATATAACTATCTGAATATTATAGATTAATCCTCAGACAATCTGATAGATGAAATCTATCGATTCATAAATAAAATAGATTTCAGTAATTGGCTAAAATGGCGATAAGCTGTTTGTAAGGTGAGAGTCACATGGAGTGAATGTCCACCTAAGGAACATCAAATAAAGGGAGTCCAATATGTCTATCATCAATTCAAAAATTACAAACTTCAAAGCTCAAGCCTATCACAATGACGAGTTCAAAACTGTCACCCAAGACGATCTCAAAGGGAAGTGGTCGATCTTCTTCTTCTACCCTGCAGACTTTACATTCGTTTGCCCTACAGAGCTTGGGGATATGGCAGACAAGTATGACAAGCTAAAAGGACTCGGCGTGGAAGTCTACTCTGTTTCGACAGACACTCACTTCACACATAAAGCTTGGCATGACACATCGGACACCATCAAAAAAATAAAGTTTCCGATGCTTGCAGATCCAACAGGTCATCTTTCTCGATCATTCGGCGTTTATATTGAAGAAGAAGGTCTCGCGTACCGAGGAACATTCTTGGTGAATCCAGAAGGCCAAATCAAGATTGCAGAAATCCACGACAACGGGATTGGCCGCAATGCAGATGAGCTTTTGAGAAAGGTACAAGCGGCACAATTCGTGGCGTCGCACAAAGGAGAAGTATGTCCAGCAAAATGGCAACCAGGTGACGCAACACTAAAACCTGGCCTAAATCTTGTGGGAAAAATCTGAAGCCAATCGAACTAACAAAAGAGGAGCATCGCCATGCTTAGCACAGACATCAAATCTCAATTAACAGACGTGTTTGCAAAACTAACCAAAGACGTGACGTTAGTCATCAGTCCAAGCAGCCATGAAAAGCAAGCAGAGCTGACACAATTTCTTGAGTCCGTTGCAGAATGCTCGTCCAAGGTCGCCGTTACAAAAGGTGCAAAAGGCAGCGCGTCTATTGAGTTTGAGGTGCATGTTGATGACTCCTCTGTGGGAGTTCAGTTTCAAGCAATTCCTACGGGTCACGAATTTACATCGCTGATTTTGGCCATCTTGAATGCGTCAGGACTTGGAAAGCTTCCTGATGAGGGGATCATTAGGCGGATCAAAGGGATTCAGAAGGGCTTAGAAATTAAAACCTATATGTCACTTACCTGCGAAAACTGTCCTGATGTTGTTCAGGCACTCAATCAAATTGCAATCTTTCACGGAAGTTTGACTCACCGCACCATTGATGGCTCCTATGCACAAGAGGAACTTTCTCGACTCAACATTCAAGGAGTCCCTGCGGTTTTTATCGGTGATGAATTGATTCATTCAGGTCGATCAAATTTGAGTGAGCTTCTTGCCAAACTCGAAGCAAAGTTTGGGTCAAGCGACGTCTCAAAGGAATCTCTCAATCATGGACATTTCGATGTTGCTGTGATCGGTGGTGGGCCAGCGGGTGCTGCAGCAGCCATTTATAGTGTGCGAAAAGGTCTACGCACTGTACTTATTGCTGAGAAGATTGGTGGTCAGATGCAAGAGACAAAAGGTATCGAGAATTTTGCGTCCGTCACCTATACTGAGGGTCCTCAGTTGTCTGCGAATCTTGAACAGCACCTCAAATCATATCCGGTTGTGTTACTAGAAAATCGCCGCGTTGAAAGCATGTCTGGCGAGTCAAACCATAAAATTATATTAACCGGAGGCGAAGAACTCACGGCAGCGTCGACAATCGTTGCAACAGGCGCAAAGTGGCGTGAGCTAGGAGTTCCTGGTGAGAAAGAATACCTCGGTCGAGGAGTTGCATTCTGCCCTCATTGTGACGGACCATATTACAAGGACAGACCGATTGCAGTCATTGGCGGCGGCAACTCAGGAGTCGAAGCCGCGATTGACCTTGCAGGGATATGTTCACAGGTCACATTGATAGAATATGGCGATTCATTAAAAGCTGACCAAGTGCTTGTTACAAAACTTCATTCACTTAGCAATGTCAGCGTCATCACAAATGCAAAAACTTCAGAGATTCTTGGCGACGGCCAAAAGGTCAACAAACTCATTTATCAAGATCGATCTACAGATCAAACCAAATCAATTGATCTCGACGGAGTCTTTGTGCAGATTGGGCTGTCTCCAAACAGCGCATTCTTAAAAAACATTGTAGAAACCACTAAGCAAGGTGAAATCATCGTCGATCCTAAAGGACGAACTTCGAAGAAAGGGATATACGCTGCCGGTGATGTGACGACGATTCCATTCAAGCAAATCATCATCGCTATGGGAGATGGCGCAAAAGTAGCACTTACAGCGTTTGAAGATCGCATGCGGTCCGAAGTTGCGTAGCGCCTAAGTCAAATTCTATTCCTGAGCTTACCCATACATGCACACTTACGCTCTACTATGGCACTTTTTAAAAATCTGCGATCGCAGAGCTTGGCTTTTTTGATTCATGAATTGCATGAGTTCAAAGTTTGGCTATGTTCGCTGCCAAAATTTGATACGCCAAAAAAAATTTTTACATAATGGTGTAGAATCGCTATATTAGGCAGACCAGAATTCTGTCCAATTAACATTTTTGAGCTAGATGTCGATATCTACACAAATTTTTCAAAATGAGGTGAACCTATGGTTTGGGGTGCAATTAAGAATCAATTACGTTCCGTTATCGAATGGGAAGGCGCCGAGAATTCCCTTTTTGAAAACTGGTCGACAAATGCTGACGAAATAAAAAATGCTTCAAAGCTTATCTTAAAACCGGGACAAGGATGTATTTTTCTGTATCAAGGAAAGATGGAAGCCGTCTGGACTGAGCCAAAACTATACGAACTCAAAACAGACAACATTCCATTTTGGACGACAGTTTCAAAGTTTATGCAAGCTTTCCAAAGTGAGCATAAAGTTGGAATTTATTTCTTCAGAACTGCAGAAATGGCTAACATTAAATGGGGCACTCCAAACCCTATTTCCTACGAAGACCCAAAATTTAAACTTCAAGTTAAACTAAAATGTCACGGGACTTTTTCGGCAAAAATTCTTGAGCCTGCAGCTTTCATGGCGAATATCGTGATGTCTCGTGCAAAATACACAACCGAAGAGTTTAAAGAATTAATCCTCGGTCGCGTTTTAGCCCCCATGGGAGATTTCCTAGCTGAAAGCCAATTTTCCTACAGTGAAGTTGATAAGAATCGAAACGAAATTGCTTCGGGCCTGAAAGCAAGTATGGACGAAATATTTGCTAAACTTGGCTTTGCCATGACTGACTTTAGAATCAACGGAACAGGATTTGACGAGAAAACCGAGAAAGCCATCGAAGCCATCAACAGCGCCCATGTGGATGCCCAAGTCGCAGCAGCGAGGGGCATGACTTACTTCCAAGAACAGCAACTCAAAATCATGCAAACCGCAGCTGCAAACGAAGGCGGCGGTATGGTCGGTACAGGTGTAGGCCTTGGTGCTGGTGTGGCGTTAGGACAAAACATGGCGTCCACTTTTGCAGGTATGATGGGTGGAATGCAAGCTCAACCGCCTCAACAAGGGCAAGCGAATCAGCAAGCAGGCGCAGCTCCCGTAGCAGCAGCTGAAGATCCTGTAGCTAGACTTCAAAAGCTAAAGGGCCTAATGGATTCCGGCATTATTTCTAAGGAAGAATTTGAAGAGAAAAAGAAAGAGATTCTCAGCAAGATTTAGCCTTTCATGAGTTCGCATCATCATTTGAAACAAGGTGGGCCGCTAATGCGGCCCATTTACTTTTGTAGATGTGAACTCCAAATTGTCTCAACAATACCCTATGATCTATTTAAGAATTCGAATTTAGTAAAAGGCCACACCAATGCCGATATCTAAAAGGGCCATCTTCTGAGAGACGTCATAGGCAGGCTTAAAATAAAGCGAAAAAAAATTAATCTGATTCTTTAAGGTCAGATGGATCCGACGGGACTTGCCAACACTAGTGAGGCCAAACGATAACTGCGAACGAGTTGGCAAAGGACTTGCGCTTACTTTACCAATATCAACGATATATCCCCACTCATTGCCTCGATGTTTCAGCAAGGACAAAGAGCCCATGTAACCACGTTCAGAGGGACAGGATCGTCCCTTTGGAATACATGAGACGCGTTCTATCAGTGTACCTTCATCGACGGCAAAATAGTCTATACCAATACCAGCACTCGCTCCTTCAGTAGCAACATGCAGATCATAAACTCCGCGAATCGTTTGACTGTATATTTTATCAGATGCCAATAAACTCAAGACAAATGCTCCGGGCAAATACAGTTGAATAGAAATCCGTTTTATCTTGAACATGCCAGTTAAACCTCACCACAACAAAAATAAGGACGTCTATTCTACATAAACTCGCGTATTTTTCATTGCTTATATTTTAATCAAATTTAATCGCCAGAGACCCTCTGATTTTAGATAAGTATCTTGATTTATTAAGTAAAGTTTGTTTAAAAAATAATCTTCAATTTTCTCATAATTCTCACAATCCTCTCATCTCAATTGGACTAAAGTTAAAAACGTGCTAATCCACCCTTAGATTGAGGAGACCAATTTATGCGAATTTTAGTGGTTGAAGACGATCGTGCCATTGCCAGTGTTCTTGAAAGATCACTTAAAGAAGAAAGCTATGCCGTTGACATCGCCGCTGATGGCGTCGAAGGCGAGTGGCTTGCTGTCGAAAACAATTACGACTGCATCATCTTAGACGTCATGCTTCCACGAAAAGATGGATTTGCCGTTTTGAAATCAGTACGCGAAGCAGGAATCATAACACCTGTCCTGATGCTCACCGCTCGCGACCAAACCACCGATAAAGTCCAAGGACTTGATCACGGTGCCGATGATTACCTTACAAAGCCTTTTAGTCTCGATGAATTGTTTGCGCGGGTCCGCGCTCTTTTACGACGAAAGCAAAATGAGTATGTCGGAACCGTTGTTGAAGTCGGTCATTTAAAAATTGATCCTGCTCGACGTGAAGTCACTAGAGCCGGTCAAAAAATTGATCTGACGACCAAAGAATATTCGCTGCTTGAATATTTAGCCCGCAATGCTGGAAGCGTTGTAACTCGCAATCAATTGTCTGAGCATGTTTGGGACATGAATTTTGAACCAAACAGCAATGTAGTTGATGTTTACATCGGCTATCTTCGATCTAAGATCGATAAGGGATTCGACGATGCCATGATCCGAACTGTTCGAGGACACGGGTATATGCTCGATCTGCCTGGTGGGGCCCATGCGCATCCTTGATTCATTTCCGCTGAGGGTCCGCCTGACATTAATCTATGGTGTTTGGATGGCCCTTTTACTTCCTGCCCTTGGTTGGGGCCTCTTTACACTTGTAAAACGAAATCTCATGCAATCCGTTGATGCGGCACTTTCGGCATCTGCTCAAGCCATGATCGATAGTCGAGCAAGTATGAATGATTCTGTGATGGATGAGCTTCTTTCGCGCCTTCTCGGAGAGCGGCACATCAACACCATGGCGCGGGTGGTGGACCTATCAGGAAAAGTTAGAACCCATGGTCAGCACGGCAATATTTCTTTGCCTATGACTTCATTTGCGTCACAAAGAGCGGAACAAGGATTTTCGACTTTTGAAACATTTGAACGAAAAGGAAAATCTCCTTTCAGATTACTAACAGTTCCTCTTGTCTTTGATGGCCGATTCTCCGGAGATGTCATCCAAGTTGGTGCAAGTCTAGAAACCACGGAGTCTGCTCTCAGTGAGATTGGAGCCGTGCTGTGGTTTGCATTTCCAGTCGGGCTTATTTTTTCTTTGGGAGTTAGTTATTATTTGACGGGCGGCAGTCTCAGTCCAGTGGTGGCAATTCAAACTGCAGCATCAAACTTAAGTGCCACAGATCTATCTACGCGGTTGCCGTTACCAAAAGCAGACGATGAACTACGCGGTCTCACGCGAACCTTTAACGGTATGCTGGATCGTCTCCAAGATACTTTTGGTAGACTTCGGAGATTTAGCTCCGACGTGTCACATGAACTCCGGACCCCTTTGGCAGCGATTCGAGGCGAAGCAGAATTAGCACTAAGACGCACTAGATCCCAAGAAGAGTATCAGGAAACACTCAAAACAATTCAGCGCGAGTCGGTTCATATGACACGGATCGTCGAGGACCTATTGCTGTTAGCGCGCGCGGAAAGCCAATCTGTGGCCTATTCGCCAGAATTTATTGAAAGCCAGGATTTTTTCGAGAAGGTTAGTCTGGCAGCAAAGTCGTTTTTTCAAGAAAGAAACATTCTGTTGGTTGTTGATAATCAAATAGCGACTCAACTCTATTGCGCACCAGGATATCTCACGCAGGCACTTCTCAATATTTTAACGAATGCTGCGAAACACTCGTCTTCCAATCAATCAGTGACATTGAAGGCGATCTCATCTAAATCTTGGCACCACATCTCCATTAC
The DNA here is from genome assembly GCA_026390495.1 of Pseudomonadota bacterium. Lineage (GTDB taxonomy): Bacteria > Bdellovibrionota_B > Oligoflexia > Oligoflexales > RGVZ01 > CAMDKS01. The sequence goes on from JAPLFV010000164.1 coordinate 8,115, forward strand.
TGATACAGGTGAAGGCATTCCTGCCGATCAGGTCGATAAAATATTTGATCCATTCTATCGCGTTGATAGTGCTAGAAATCGCAAAGTAGGCGGTGCCGGTATCGGCCTAAGTCTTGCAATGGCCCTTGTAAGACTTCATCAAGGCGATATTAAAGTTACAAGTGAACCTACTAAAGGAAGCACATTTACAATCTCGATCCCTGCAAATCCTGCTGTTAACAGCAAATTGCTTATGGAACAGAAAGTCAAAAATTAGGGACACACGACTGAACCCGAATTAATCCGGAATTAGGGACACACGACTGAACCCGATTTATAATTCCGAACCAGTCGTGTGTCCCTCTATTAGCAGAGACTCCAATGTCGCATCATTTTTGTGTAAATTGGGGACACACGACTGGACCCGATCTCCAATATACGGTGTCAGTCGTACGGCACCAAAGAAATAATAAATTAGGGACACACGACTGGACCCAATCTCCAGAAAATGGGGTCGTACGACTGGTACCGAGATAATTTCGGTACCAGTCGTACGGCACCAATATTAAGTTAGAAGTGACTCCAATGTCGTATCATTCTTCAAGCGCTCAGGTTCACCTAGGACTTGTTTTATTTTTGGAGAAAGATCTGGATTCCAGCTGGCAATCCAGTCATGCAAGGGCGAAGTGATTTGACCAAGAAAGCTGCCTACGGAAATTGATGATGCGTTACTAGTTGGAAACCATCTTTCGCTTCCTCCACTTCCAGTCAACCCACCAGCATCCTGCACATTTGCACTCACAATCAAACTCTGGTGCTTAAGCAGTTCAATTGCATCAAATACCCACTCGTGGGGAAGTTTAAGCGCCTTGACCAAATCTCCTGTAGAAATTCCCGTTCGATCACCATCCAGGAATTTTTTGTGGATCAAAACTAGCACAATCAAAGGCAATCTTGTCTTAACTGAATGATTCCTTAGATGCTCCAAAGGACTTGTCGCTGCTTCAATAGATTTCTCAGTCTCAATGGGTGGAAATCCGGTTTGAATACGCCAAGCAAACAAAGCTCCTGCTAAAACAACAACCCAACAAAAATAGATCCACATTAAAAAAATCGGCAACGCCGCCAACGTTCCATAGACTGACTGGTAACTCAACTTAGAGACATAAACGGCATAAGTTTTACTTAAAATAAAGAATATCGTCCCTGCAAGAGCTGCACCCCTCAAAGCAGATCTATTTTGCACCGTACAGTTCGGTACAACCTTATAAATCAAATAAAACACAAGGCAGTTCAAAAGCCACGAGAAAGCTATGGAAATAATAGGAATACTATCTGCATGGTCAGCCACGGCCAAAGTTTTCTTGGTAATGAGAGTCGTTATGGAATAGCTAGTCGATAACCCCAAAACTACCGCAATGCCAAACATTCCGAGCGTTATAAAAAGCCAAAAATAAATAAACCTTGTTACCATCGGACGTGCAACAGTCACTAACCAAATTCTATTTAATGCATCTTCTATCTGCCTGAGCAGCATGACCAATGTAAACAATAGCCCGACAAACGCAGACATCCCTATCTTCTTTAAATTCAATCCAGCAATAAAAGATTCAAGATAGGAAACCACTTGGGTACCGCTACCTGTCGCCAAATATTTAAAAAGAAACTGCCTGGCATCATCGAGCAGGCCGGCATTACTTCCTAAAACTGGCAAAAATAATCCCAATAAGGTAAAAAGTGCCGCGAGACTCGGCACTAGGGAAAAAAGCGTTATATAAGCCATTGCTGAAGCTTGCTTCGTCAAGTCACTTCGTTGCACGTCTTGAAAATAAATATTGGTGTGATGGTAGTACTTCTTGGCCCAGGATGGCCATTTTTCATAAGCAAAATATCGCTTAATGTACGATTCCGTCACGTCCTTGTGCCCTCGTTTTAATCCATTCACGGATCGTTGCTAGCTTCTCTGATTCCCATTGTTTCCCAGTACGCTCATCCATAAATTTTGCCATAAGATAATCTAAAGCACTACCTAGGGCAGAAATTGCATACATTCTCTGCTCCAAAGGATCCTCGTCGCGATCGTCACGAACTTCTGGCAACTCAAGAGATCTCGGCGACAAATCATCACCAACCAATGTAAATGAGAAGTGCCCAATACCATCAATATCAAGACCTAGTCGAAGCTCCTTTACAGATTTTCCGTGGCGCAATGCAGCGGCCGTAGCATCACATTGTGACGGGTTACCGCCGCGTATCGAATGGTCAAAACTGAGACCTGTCTTTGATGTCAAAACGATTTTATCTTCAATCTGAATAAGACACTTTAAGGGGCCAAATTCCTCGTTCTTGAACTTAAAATTGCAATCTTCTGACTCCGAAACAAACCAAAGCCAAGTTAAAAATTCTTTGCCTAAAAAACTCTTGTGAACAGCGTGGCTGTGGATTTCTTCTAGGTTAGATTGTATAAATTCAGAAAACTCAGTAATTGCCATTGGTTAGGTCTCCAAAAATCTGTTGATAACCTGTTAACAATATGGGGACAACCCGTGGACAAGTCATATTTGACCTGACAGGTAAATGAGCCCGAACTGCGACCAAAATCCTTGGGAATAAATAGAATCCCGAACGGAAACCAGGAGTCACAAAAGGCACGAGCAGAATCTCAAAGAGATGGAAAAAATCCCACTTGTTTCATCTGCGTTGTCTGAAATGGTAGGACATTCTTGGCCAGGTGACTGTCAATGTCAAGCGTGAGATTTCACAAATTAAAAAAAACCTTCAATGGCTTGAGCATCAAAGGTTTTGAAGTATCGCGAAATATTTTTTGAATGCTTATGCAAAATGCAACACACGCTCTTTGCTTCCAATTTGAGCATAAGGATAATGAGCTTCCCAGCCCGCTTTATCTTTAAACAATCGGATGCATCGAATTGACTTCTCCTCCGTCAAATAAAACAAATGTCGCCTCCACGCTGGCACGACTATCAAGTCACCTGGCTCGGCAGTAAACACAACCCGCTCAGTTGCTGTAACATTAATTTCAAAAACGCCTGCACCTGCAACAACAAATCGCACTTCATCATCAGTGTGATGATGCTCATCAACGAACTTCGCCAAAAGCACATCTAGGTTAGGAGTACTAGGGTCTAGCGCAATCACGTCCTCAGTCACGTACCCACGATCAAGTTTCATTCGTTCAACATCTGGCAAGTATGCTTTCAATACACCTTCAGCGGAATCATCATTCAGCTTTCTTACGCCCCAAGATTCAAATGGTATTCCATATTCGCCCAATACAAGTTTGATTTGATCTTGATCGGTGTATGTCACGCCCCTAAAATTCAACTTTGCCATACAAATCCTTTTTACTATCAATTTCTATTTAAAAATCGTTGCCTTCTGTACCCATCTATAACAGAACAGCCTTCCGATTTAAAGCCAATAACAGCCCAAAATAAGTTCCTAATTTTCCAGAACAATAACTCAACGATTTGGAAAACAACCAAAACTGCCCCCTCTTGACCCGCTCCCTTTCGCTAAACCGAACTCGTGGTTTTGCCGACTATCACATTAACATAATTGGATTTTTCCAGAAGCAATTGAGGCCTGAATCGAGTGAATCAGCCACCATTAAAAACTAAAAATCGCACATCGTCCTTGGAGTTCGACAAACAAGAACCTTCTGACCCATTAAAAATAAATCCGATCCTAAGACAGAACGATTCAAACAATGTCAATTGGCCAAAACTGCAAACACTGAAGGCGAACACTAATACAAACACAAAGAAACCACGAAACTCTCAAGACATGGAGCCCCTTCTTCCTGAGGACGATACGGCAGCATTCTTTAGAACCCGAGCGGTCATCGAGCATACAAAACAGCATCAAACCAGATCAGCCGTGAAGAATTTTGCCAGAGGTTTATTTGCATTTATAACCCTCTGCGCTCTGATCTACTTTTTGTTTCCTGGGGCCAAAACCTGGACCAATCATTTGTTCACAAAGTCGAAAATCCTAACCACAAAGCAAGTCAACAAAGGCAAAAAAACCATCGGCGACAAATCCCCATCAAGCAGCGAGCCTACCTCCGCTGCATTTAATATTTTTCTGTCGCCGGCGGTCCAATTGGCCAAATCTGGCAATTGGATTGAACTGTCAAAATACACAAATCAATCCTGTCAGAAATGGGAAGCATCTGATGATTGTTTAAAGAAAGCCTATTTCAATCTTCTTAAAGGTAGAAATAACAATCTTAAAGTCATGCAAAAGATAAATATCGATCAATCAACAACGTTAAAGCCACATGACAAATTACTTTGGAATTATATCCTCAACATAAGTCAGCCAGAAACCAAAAATTGGCCCTTGTCATTGCAAGGTATCGTAGCCAAATTCCCAAAAGAACAAATTGATATTCTCGTACATCTCAGTGACGAAGGGGTTAAAAATCTGCTCAAACAAAACAAAACCCCTCAGGCATCAGCTCTAGTTTCATTTTTCAAAAATCAGCTCAAATTTAAACAGAAGGCATATTATTTTGCAAAATGGGATGCGTTCATAAGCGGAGCACAAACATTTAAAATTCCGCCAAATACACTAAGCGTCATTTCCTCTGACTTAAAATCATTGTTTGCTGACTCCTTGAGCGCAAACTATCTGACTCCCATGCTCATTAATCAAGGCACAGAGGCAAAACTGGCGAAAGTTATATCAAGCAATTTGACAAAGTATACTTCACTAACTGCAGGCGAAGATCCAGAGCGCTGGAATTTACAAGCATATACCAGAATTCTATGGTCAACAGGGAAAAGGCAAGATGCCATGAAGCTTGTCTTTGTCTATGCCAAATTATTTGGTAACGACGGGTTCTCCAATCATTTCAATTTTGCTTCAACTATGTATTCTTCCAATCGAACATCACTAACCAACGCTGCAAACGACATTCAAAAATCGAAGGCAATGACTGCTTGGGAGAGTTACTATGTGGCTGGAATGATCTATATCAAACTAAATCGAATCAATGAGGCCGAGACTTTTCTAAAGAAAATGAATCAACCAAATTCTACCAACGGCCGACTTTGGAAAAAAATACTTCAGGCTGAAATAATGCTTGCAAAAAAACAGGCCAAACAAGTTGAGTCACTCATGCTCGCCGATAAGATACAAATCGCCAATCACTGGTATGGAATGGACGTCTTACGACGATCCTACGATCTTCAAGATAAGGTAAGCGACTCTACCAATACCCGAACTAAGATGGATCTTATCAAAGGTAATCCCGGATATATGTCCTCACAGGAAATTTTGAGATCGCCAATGGGCCCGCTTGCCTTGTGGAAAGCAAATTAGTTAGTTTCTGGTG
>JAPLFV010000091.1:0-2012 GCA_026390495.1 Pseudomonadota bacterium
ATTTTGGAATATCAAAAACGCCTTGCAGTGTACCAATATTCAAATATTTTAGAGAGCTTTCAACTTTCTTAAATCTATTCAAATCAAATCTCTTCGAGTGAATCGATTCTTGGCTTGCAACTGTCCAAGACCAAGTTCCTCTTGGATATGTCGGTATCGGCGCAATCATACTCTGCTGAAAGGAGAATCCTGCCGCAATATTTCTATGAATTCGTATCAAAGACTCTCGATCAAACCATGGGGATTCACTTTGAGCAGCCATGACCCCACCGGGCTTCAGGGCACTGGCGACATCACGATAGAACTGACTGCTAAACAGTCCCTCACCCGGCCCGATAGGGTCGGTTGAATCAATCAAAACGATGTCTATTTCATTTTTTAACTCTTTAACAAAAGCCACACCATCGCCAACCTTAACTTTTACTTTTGGATTATTCTGAAACAAGCAAGAAGATACTTCTGGAAAGAACCTTCTGCTAGCCTCGATCACCAACTCATCAATCTCGCATAATATTATTTCTTCAATTTCTGGATATTTCAGTAACTCGCGTACTGTTCCACCATCTCCTCCTCCAATTACAACCACTTTTTTTGGAGATTTATGTAAACAAACTGGAACATGAGAAATCATTTCGTGATACACGAACTCATCTGCATCGGTAATCATTACCAAACCATCCAATAGGAGCATCTTCCCATAGGCTTTGGTATTTACAACATCTACTGTCTGAAATTCGCTTTTTCCGCTAAACAGAACATCTGAAACTGACCAACCCGTTCTAATCAAATCCGCTTCTTGCTCAGTGGCCCACAGATCTAGCATTATAGTGTGCTCCCAATTTAAATCACTTTTTTTCGCGCTACTAAGTTTACATTACGCCGTTAAGAAAAAGCCCACAATTTATCTGCGCTTCTTCTCTTGATTGCGAACGTATTCCAGGAAAGCAGCTTTATCTGACATCAAATCCATAGAATTTGCATGTTGCCTAGCCTGCCGTTGCAATTTTCTTTGCGCCATTTTATTGCCGCCTTGCTGATATTTCTGTTGATGGCTTTGCGCATGACCAGCAGCATTATTGCCCTGATTTTGCCCCTGGTTGTTTCCATTACGACCAAAATTTTGCGACTGACTATTGCCGGCATTTCCCCTGAGAGTCGCCTTTCGCTCCACAATTTCCCATGCACGCAATACAAGTCCTTCAGAAACCAACTCCGCGGCAAGCTCCTCACGTGAAACACCCTCTTCCCTTGCGTACTCTGTCAGCTTTCTCAAAAGTGATTGTCCCATGCTCAATACAATTGGGGCTTGCGCAACGCTATCAAAATTACCATACGAGTCCATATTATCTGTGACAGATTCTGACTGCAACTCGCCGACCTCTGAATCATTGTTTGGCAAAATCTCCTGGCTCAATATCGTTGTCTCAATTCCGCTTTCAGATTTACCCTTTGGTTCCCTTTTGGGTCTAGCTGCCATGTAATTCACCCGCTTTCTTAAAATTAAAACAAAATAGAGACGAGAAGATGCCCCAATTTCTGACTCATTTACGCCAATCCTATGGGTTTACATCACTCGAAAAATGCTGAAAATCGTAAAAAATTATCTCAGATCAGACCAATCCCAGTCTATTGAACTGAAATCATTGAAGTCATCATTTGCCCGATGTGACAGCATCAGGTCAAGGGCAAAATCATATACTCCCTTTTTTACTCGGGAAATATCTAGAAACACTCCCAAATTTCCTTGATTTTGTTTAAGCCATCCCCAAGATTTTTGAAGATTTAAGTCTTTGAACTGGTCAATTTCAATTATAAACGGGGGTGGGACGTCGTGTAATGCTTTTCTATCAACTCGAACTTGAGCCAAAAAGCTACCTTCAGCCTTAGTACCCCATGCTCTAAAAATCCCCTTTGGGGAATGATCATATGCACTCACTTTTAGCACGCCATTCTCTTGGACAGCAATGTCCTTAATTAAGGGCAAAGATACTAAATTTGATTTTAAAGTCCAT